>NZ_JBFABB010000176.1:0-10621 GCF_040640035.1 Micromonospora sp. NPDC023633
GTGCAGCGGCGTGGCTGAAGCCGGCCGGGAGCCAAAGGCGCGAGCGAAATCCGCAGGCCAGAACAAGTCCTTGCCGACGCTCGGCCGCGCCGGCAGATCCGCCAGCTCCGGCGCCATCGCTCGCCCGACATGCCCGACCGCTACCGCGAACGGCAGCCCGAGAACCGAGCCGTCATGCGGCGACACCACCGACTTGTCGTTGGTGACGAAATCCCACTCTGGAGAACATCGGAGCAGAGCCGACACGAACGAGGTCTTGCCCGCTCCCTTCGGCCCGGTCAGGACGATTCCGGTGCCGTCATAGGTGACGACGGCACCGTGCAGCGGGGCATGATCACGAAGCACCACGTTCAAGAGCGCACTGCGTACCTGCTGGAACGCCTTGATGATGACCGCTTCTCCGTGTTCCGAGCGTGTGGTGTTCTCGAACTCCAGGGAAGCGACGAGGGTGGCCCCGTCCGCCGTCGCCGTCCGTCGGACATAGGGCGCCAGGAGACCTGCGGCTGCGGCGAGGAAGCCGTCGTCACCGGTGACGGACACGACGCGGTCCGCGAAGCGGAACATGGTACGGCTCATCGTGGCTCACCGGCATCGAAGAGGAACCTGAGCCCGATGGACACAGTGCCGATCCGCCGCCACTTCCATCGTGGCATGTGCCACTGTGCTCCGATGGGTTTGTTCCAACCCCCGCCGACCACTGGCGCCTCGTCCGATGATTCGTTTCGCAGATCGCACCATTCGCCGACGTTGCCCAGCAGGTCGTAGAAGCCCAGTAGACTGGGCCGGAACTCCCTGGTCGGCGACGTGCGTCCGATGTGCTCGTCAAAGTTAGCCAGTTCCGGTGACGGCGCCGCGTTTCCCCAGGGGAACGGGCTCATGTGAGCCTGGATCACCTGGTGCCACTCATCGACGGTAGGAAGTCGCGCCCCTACCTGCTCGGCCATCGCCTGGGCACCGAACCAGCTGACACCGGTCACCGGGTGGTTCTCTCGGCCGGCGACCGGTCGATAGCCGGCCGCGTCGTACGTGATGGTGTTGTCTAGGTTGATGACGTTCACATTCGTATACGAGTCGTTCGGATCGTCACGGATCGGCATCGTGTTCAGAATCGATGCCGCCTGCACGGCCGTGATCGGGCTCCGTAGCAACCGCCGGCCCTCGCCGATGGGAATGGCGTCGTCCAGGAGCATGGCGCGGATCTCAGCGCACGGCCGCGAAAAGATACCCAAGGTCATGCAGTTCCTCCTCACATGCGGCTGTTACGAATGCCTGGTCCGCCGGGCTCAGGCGACGGCGCCATCCGTCGAGAACCTCGTCCCGGTGGCGGTAGGTGGAGTACATTCCGCCCCGAGTCTCCCGCTCGCTCTCCCTGCGCAGGACGAGCTGTTCCCGCTGCACTTCGAGGCCGAGGAAGGACATGACGAGGGCGAGAGATGTCTCGTCGTCCTGCACGATGTCCTCGAGGCGGACGGTGACGACCGGAAGCGCCTCCACGCTCGCCCGGAACTCGTATTGCCGCACTTTCCAACTGGTCACGCATCGCATCAGGGGCGTTTCCAGAAGCGGTTCGACCGGCGAGTCCGGATGACGGGCGAAGTAGGCCGTCAACCGGTCCGCGTATCCCCACTGACGATCCACGTCATGCTTCAGCAGCGAAGCGACCACGGCCCGCGGGTCGCGAACCACATGCACGATGCGCAACGGTGGGACGGCCGACAGGAGCCAGGGGATCTTCTCGAAGAGCAGGGTTTCCTTGAACCCCCGCACCTGTCCCGACGGCACGGCCTCCAGGTAGCTGACGAGGTCCCGGAAGAACCGCTGCGATAGGGGATACTCGCGCAACGACTCATGCAGATGGACGGGGTGGTAGGAGTCGGCGCCCCACCTTTCGAGATCGGTCCGGGGGAATCCCCGGGTGTGCATCGACAAAGGCTCGTCGATGAAACTGACACGCGAGTGGGCTTGCAGCACGTCGGTCAGGAAGTTGGTCCCCGAACGGTGGTGACCGATCAACATGAAGGACACGCCGCCGTCCGCACGGCTCCGCCCAGAGGCAAGGCTGTCCGAAATCCCGCCAGTCTGAAAATCGCTCACTGGTCAACCCATTCCATGTCGGCCCAGAAACGGCGCACCGTCAGGTCGTTCATCCGGCTGAAGCCGCCGTCGGAGAAGACGCGGAGAAGACGCCCGATCACCTCGTCGCCCCGCAGCGCCATCGTGATCGGCCCCCACCGGCCGACCGGCCGACCCGCGTCCAGCACGAGGCCCCGGGCCCGGAGGAAGAAGCCGGATCCCTCCAGTAGGTGGCTGGCACCGTGCTCGGCGAGCTGGGTCACGACGAGTCCCGAATAGCCCGCCACGACGCTGCCGTCATCGATCTGGTCGCCCTCGAGGGTGACGGCGCCGGGCCTGGAGACCGGCACGGGGGCGAACCGCTGCGTCGTGCGGTGACCGAGTACACCCGACTGTGGTGTCTCCCCCGGCTTGGGCCACACCTGCCGACCCGGACCGCTCAGCACGGCGACAGAGGTGTCGACGCCGTCAAGATCGAAGCAGTGTCCGAACGGCACTCCCAGATCGGCCTCGCACGTCCGCAGGACGAACCTCGCGTCGCCGCCCGGGGGTTCGGCGGCGCCGCGGCGTACGTAGGCGGAGGTCAGTGAGCTGAGGAGCACCGTCATGGCATCCGGGGTGAGGCGGGCCCGCCGGAAGCCTCTACCGTTCATCACAGGCAGCTCGGGACCGGCGACGAGCATCCGGGCCGCATCGAGTACCCGGTCCAGGCGGATAGCAGCGTGCCAGAAGATCTCGATGGGTGTTCCGTTTGCCGCAGCGGGTTCCGCGCGCAGCGAAGACCAGGTGTGGGCGCACACCCGCTCGGCAGCACCCGGAGCCCGGTACCACCGGTTGCTCTCGTACCGGGAAACCGTGACCTGCCGTATCTCTACCCCATGCCGCTCAGCCGAGGCCAAGAATGCCGATACGTCGATAGGCGCCGGCTCGCCGGCGTCGGGGCATTCTCGCGTCCGCGAAAGCGCCGCGGCGTCGGCCATCACGGCGGATCGGACGCCCAGCGCGCGCAGTAGGTGGTCACGGGCGAGATCACTGAGCGCTGTCCCAGGGCCCACCACCACATGGCCGTCGCCACCACCATCGGGCGCCGACGCGATGAGCGGCTCGTGAACAGTTCGTACCGTCGTGCGGCCCGGACGTCCCATCGCGGTGACCGTCTGCCGGATTCGCTGTGAGGAGCTGAAAGCGGCCAGGGCGGTCATGCCGTCACCGCCGAGGTCCAGGAGATGTCGACGAACCGCATCGATGGTGAACTGATCCCGACGCCCACCCATTGGCCCTGCTTGCCGCACGAGATGCTCTCGTAGGCCGGGTCGTCGCCGATCGCCTCCAGCCGGTGTAGGACATCGAGTGCGTCCCCATCGAGGCGCACGTCTCCGAGATAAGTTCGATCGCCGTCGGCGGACCACAGCTCACACCCGGACGCGGTGAAGTCGAAGTGCCCGGTGTACGGGTTGACCTGTCCACTGGAGAATGACCGGACAACCAGCAGGTCTCCCGAGTCCGTTGAATACAAGGACTCAGCCGGATCGTCGCCGCTGGACACCACGGTGTTGGTGGCTCGAGGTTGAGTCGGGAAGCGGTAGTTCGCCCGGCGCCCGTTACCGCCCGAGGCCCCACAGCGCACGCTGGCAAGAGTGCTGACAAACTGCCCGGCTTCCACCATGGACCGCCCACCGCATGGGACACCGTCGTCGTCAGCGGTCATGCTGCCGTATCCGTGGGCCGCGCCGGGCTCGTCACGGATGGTGAGGCTCGGCGTCGACAGGGCAGCGTCGCGTAGCCTCCGGGCGTACGGCGACCCGTTGTAGGCGTTGTCGTGCTCACAGGCATGTCCGACCAGCTCGTGGAGCAGGGCGGCGCCCGCCGTGGGACGGAGGACCACCGCGGTCCGCCGGGAACCGGGCTCACCCGAGGCTGCCGGCGCCCGGCTCAACATTCGTACGGTATCCCGGGCGAACGAGGTCAGGTCGTCCTCGGTCGGCGTCGTCGATCGTACGAACCGGGACGAGACCTGCCGCGCCAGATCTGCAGCATGGGCGGTGACGGTGGTGCGGCATCGAACCCGATCCGAGGCGTCGCAACGACCCTCCGTGTCCGCGACCACGTGCATGGTGCTGTACACGTCGACGACGACGTGCACCTCGACAAGGCCGTGCTCGCCGGGCAGTGATATGGGAAGGTCCGCCGCAGCCGAGGCGGCGCGCATGGCGAGGAGATCCGTGAAGTCCTCGGTCCCCGCGCCGGCGGATTCCAACAGGCCTCCGGCACGCGCCCGGGCGTGGTCCGCAGCGGCGTACCTGGCCCGGCCGTCCACGACCCGGAGCCGCCCGGCGCCCGCGTCCAGGCGTACGGCGGCCTGTCGTGGGCCGCCCGCGTAGCATGCCTGAACGTGGCTGGTCCACTGTTGGAAGAGTTGCTCGTACTGAGCCTCCCGTCGTGCTTCGACCTCCACGCGCGTCAAAGCGGCCACTTCTACCAGTGCGGTGCTGGATGTCATGCCCCGGCACCCGACACCTCGGGCCGGCGCATCACCCGACGGTGGCGGGCCAGCAACGGCAGCGGCACCAGGAGCACCACGGCCAGCAGCGTCAGGTATCCCGCGACACCGCCCGCAGTCAGCACTGCGGCGCCGATAGCCGGACCGATGGCCGTGCCGATGCTGTAGGCCATTGAAACGGCTGCGGCGTACGTGCCTAGGCTTCCCTCGGGCGCGCTCTTCGCAGCCAAAGGTTGCATGGACGGCGACACGAGCGTCTCAGCAAGCCCGAAGATCACTGCGTAGAGAATCACCACTGCCACACCGATAGGTCCGGCGAAAACGGACCCGAGGTACAGCAGGGGCAGGCTCACGATCCAGACGATCACCGCTCGTTGCAGCGCGCCGATCTCCCCGATGCGTTCGACGTACTTCTCCGTCAACGTCTGCAGGGCGAACACCGCGAGGCCGTTCGCCGCCAGGAAGACGGAGACTATGCGGGTCGAATATCCTCCGTAGTCGTGCAACACCAGCGGCATGATGGCTTCGAGTTGCACGACGCCGAAGCCGATGATGCACATCTGCGTGAGCGGCAGCGCGACGAATCGCGCATCGAGGTAGGGCCGCCACGGCGCCAACGGACGGACGCGTACGTCGCTCCCGAGCTCCGCCGGTGGCGTCCGTTTCAACTGCGCGGCGAGAGCCACGCCGAGGAGCACGAACGACAACGCGTTCGCCGCGAAGCACAAGCGATATCCGCGCTCTCCCCAACTCGCGACCACCACCCCGGAGGCGGCCGCCGCGACGGCGACGGCGACATTGGCGATCATAAAGTTGCGGGAAAAGAACCGGCCTAGTGCAGACTGGCCGAAAATGAGCTTCACCGTCGGCATCAGCACCGCGTAGTAGGATCCGTTACCGATCCCGGCAAGCACTGCGGCGACGGACGCTTGCCCCAGATTCCCGGACAGCGAAAGCACGATGGCACCCGCCGCTTGGAACAGCAATGCCCCGAAAATGACCGGTACAGGGCTACGCCGGTCCGCGATCCTGCCCGCGAACGGGTTGGCCAGGAAGGCGGATCCCGCGGTCAGGGCGAAGTAGAGGCCCACAGCGCCCGAACCTGCCTGCAGAATGCCGGTCAGGTAGAGCGCGGTCAGGGGAAGAACGAGACCGGTCCCCGCACTCGAGACACCGATCCCCGCCAGCAGCAGAGCCTGCGGCAAGGACGCCTTACTACCGTCCCGCCCGTCCATTTCGATAGCCGCGGTCATGCAGAACGCACCAGGCCGCTCTGAACCAGCCGCTCCACCGCGGTCCGCACCTGTGAGGCGGTCAAGGACACCCCGGGCAGCGCGGCAGCGCAGGACAGGACGTTCTCCACGACGGTCTCCAGGTCAGGCCCCGTGCACCACAGCCAGACCAGCGCCACCCGAGCCGTTAGCTTGACCTGGCGGCCGCTCTCGTGGTGCAGGAGTACGGAGTCACCGATGCTCATCGGGACGAACTCGGTCGCGCGCCGAGGACCGGACCCGTCGAAAACGGTCGGCAGCTCCGGCAGCGGGGTATCCGCCAGCCGATTGAGCGCGGCGGCGCCGAGAAGCGTCTGCCCGTAGCTGAGCATCCGGTTTGCTCCCTCGTCACCCTCGGCCACCCAGTGCCCACGGGAGTAGTACGAGAAGGCGGATAGGTCGAGGAGCGGAGCTGAGCGACGCAGCTGCTTGTAGACCCACTTGTGACCGATGTAAATGTCACCGAGCGAGGCCACGTACGCCTTAGCCGAGGCGACTGTCATTGCGGATCCCGAATACGAAGCGGTGTCGTAATCGTGCTCGATGACCGCACCGTGGAAATCCTCGAGCGAGGAGTTGTAGCCCAGCGCCCAACGCACGACGATGAGGTCATCGATGTGCTGACGGACGTCCTTGGTCTTTGCGCGCAACTTCTCCAGCGCAGGCGAATTGATGACGTCGACCGACGACAGGAATCGCGCATACCAGTCGAGGTCATCGAAGTGCGGCCAAAGTTCAACAAGGCGCTGCCGGGTCAGATCCATACCCGCCAGAGCGTCGAGCACCCGCCTAGCCTGCGCTAGGGTCAGCCACTCCACATCGACCCGTCCACCGTCGCGCGCGAATTGAACCGGTCCATCCGGCATGCTATCCGAAGCGCTCAGGATGAAGAGGTCCACATCGCTCTTCGCATTTCCCAACCCCGCGGTCAAAGAGCCGGCGACGTAGGCTGAGTCCACGGGAGTCTGTCGAGCCAAATCGGCTGCCACCTGCCCTGCCGCAGCTATACGCTTGCCGATTTCTTCCTGATCCACGGCACCTTCTCCTCGGCCATGTGCAACGGGAGGTGTGCGGCGGGAGCCCGCCCGCCGCACACACCCTGTTTCCTTAGATGTTCGCGATGTTCGCGATGTTCGCGATGTTCGCGATGTTCGCGATGTTCGCGACGTTCGCCGAGTCGCCGGCGTCGCCGCCCTCGATCTCGATCTCATCGATCTCGATCTCGGTCTCTTCAACTGCTTCGATTGCGGTCATTCAGAATCACCTCCTTCGCTTTTGAGTCCACGCGAAAGCGTTGCAACGCCGAAAGCACATTGCGCGCAACTCTGCCCGCGTGTGTAAGTGTCGGGGCGACGAGCATCGATCGCCCGCAACATGCAGACGAGCAGCGAAACTTGCGTCTCGAGCCGCCGAACGTCGCCTCCCGAAGTAACGGCGAAACCCGCGCGTCATTGCGAGGCAGCATCAATTGATTGCATCAACATACGCATGATTCACCCATCTCAATAGCGTCACACGGGTTATCAAGGTCACAAATAAATTCGCGGCCTTCGGGTAGTTGCCCGGCTTTCCGAAACGGCGCCCAGATGTGCTGTCCGACCCGCGCCGACCGCGCGGCAGATACCGACGCACCTGACGGCGGGCAGCGGACATCGCGGCCCGAACGCTCCTTTGACCTGCCCGCTACACTTGGGCGGACCCGACAGAATGGACAACCGCCGGGCTACCCGGCGCCTCCGCCGACCACGGAGGCTCCCACGGGCGCGGGCGACGGCACCATACTCCGGCGATCAGAAAGAGGCGCTCCGCGAGAAAGCCCTACCGCGCAGAAGGCGGTTGACCGGCGTCCGGCGCCCAACCCTTCCGGCGAGCACCATTCGCGCATCCCGCGCTTGAGGTAAATCGTGTGTCTGAAAATAAAGCGCTTCTCGAAGCTTGCTCATCAGCACCCCCGTGCTCACGACTTCAGAACTTGTCGCCGTACCCAGTGACCCTAAGCGGCAGCCAGGCTTTCAGCAACAACGCATCTTAACGTCATACATGTAACTCTCTGAGCATCTCAACTACGTGGCGCAACACCCGGCGAGCGACCCCCGAAGCGGCTCCGGCCGTCGCCCGGCAAGCCCGCACCGGATCTGGGCTCCCGGCATCCTCCGAGGTGGAGTGCGGACCCGCACGCCGCCGGAAGAACGAGGCCGAACGGCTCACCCAACGAACCAGCAGTGACACGCCCGGTCACAATGAGTGCGGCCACCCAGGACGCCTCGCTGACCCTGAGTGACCGACGAGGGCACCAAAAAGTCACTGTGACGCAGCTCTCAAGAAGCTTGCGTCGTCGCCTGCCACTCACTCCCCTGAACCGGCCCGACGACGCGGACCGGTGTGGCGCTGACCATCTGATCGCCCGGCACGGCGACCTCGGCGTCCACGTCGCACCGCTCGGGACCGGCACGCTCGCCGAGGTGCCGGCCGGGCCTGCACCCGAACCGGGGGCCGACGGCACCTCCTGCACCCGCGCACCTCAGTGGAGAAGCCCTGATGACGCTGATCGCCGACCGTCCCGGGTCGCCGCCGGCGCCACACCGCCACCTGGTCGCCATCGAGCCCTCGGCGGCGGCAACGGCCGACGATCTCTTCCACAGACTGAACAACCAGCGCCCGCACGTCGTCCACTTCTCCGGCCAAAGCTCATCGACCGGCCTGTTACTCGACGGCACTGACATCCACGACCCGGACGGGGGTCGACGTGGATTTCACCGTTCCTGCCCGGCTGCTCAAGGGGACTCACACTCCGCTGACGGTGCTCAACCGCCGGGAATCGCTCGAAGGGCCCGAGACACTTCTCGGAGCCGTCCCTGCCGTCGTGGCCATGGCCGACGAGACCAGCGACATGGCCGCCAAGGCGTTCCCCGTCAAGTTTGACCGCAATCGCTAGCGCCCAGTCGCTGACCCTCGAGCTCACCCCCGGCGAGTCGTACTCCGGTGCTTCCTGACGGCTTGCCAAGCGTTCCTGTTGTGCTACCGTCGTTGACGCCGGTCGATCTATCTAGCCCAACAAAGGTCCGATCGTTGCGCCCGAATCTCCCGACAGTCCGCTCTGTACACTCGATGTGTGCCACATGACGCTGATTCTCTCGGTAGGGATGACGGCAAGGGTTGCACCGATTCCATGCGTCGGCCAGAGTCATTCGGCGTTCGCTGCATGGACGGTCGAAGGCGAACGCTAAGTCATCGTCGTAAATGTTGTCCTGCGGGGGGACTCATATGCATGAAAAAGCTGACGAGGCTGTCTACACGGGACTGAGGATCACCACTAGCCGACTGTGGGAAACCCTTTCTAGCCTCTCGATTCTCGGCCGCTATGGGGGCCGGGCGCCCTGGCCATACACGCAGTGGTCGACTGAGGCCCATGCGGCCGTGAGCAGGGTTCCCGAACTCGCACCTGTGCGCTGGTGGCAGGCACAACGGACGAATCCGTGGCCGGCCCATTTCTGTCCGGCCGCCCCGCCGGCCCGGGCCGGGCTGCCGAAGGAATTGAACACCGTGCGTTCCGGCAGTTTGCCAGGCCTGACGGACTGGCTGGCCAGAATTATGCCGCGGGGGACCGTGCCCGAACGGATGGCCCATCCCGCGGAGGATCCGGCTGAGATGCTCAGCTGGCTTGCCGACGGGTTCGCGGCGTACTGGGAGGCCGTGCTGGCGCCCTATTGGAGCCGGATGCAGCTGCTGCTCGACGACGAGGTTCTCTACCGAGCGCAGACCTTGGCCACTGAAGGCCCCACAGCACTGCTGACGAGCGTGTACGTTCCCGGCAGGATCAGGACGCTCCGCCGACACGCGGCAGTGCCGCATATGGACGGCGGCGTGATCTACGTGATGCCGCTGGTTTTTCGCACCGATGGTCCACTGCGCATCACCGACGAGGCGGGCAATGTGGTGGTCATCTACCAGGCTCGGGGCGTGGCAAGCCTGATGGAGAGGGCAGGCGCCGCGCGTGGAACGTCGGGAGGCGTGTGCAGTCCAGGGGCGCGACTCGGAATCCTGGTGGGGCAGGGCCGTTCCCTGATCCTGCGGGCGCTCGCTGCGCCCGGCACAACCGCGGGCCTGGCGAAGCAGCTGCGGCTGGCGCCGAGCACTGTCTCGGAGCACCTGACCGCCTTGACCAATGCCGGGGTGGTCCATCGGCGCCGGGCTGGCCGACACGTCCTGTACGAGCTCAGCCCCGCCGGGGCGGCGCTTGTCGGAATGCTGGACGAGTCGATGGACCCGCTGACCGTCTGAGCCTGGATCCACGGATGGTTCATGGTGTGACAGGTCGGCACGCGATGATTGACCAGTGTTGATTGTTGGGGAGGGGCAAGTGGGGTTCGCCGGTCTGCCCGGCCTGCTCCTTGATGCTGGTCGTTGTGGTCGGGTCGGTGGTGGTCAGCCGGCGGGGGCGGGTAGTGCACGGATGCGGCCCAGGGCGGCAAGAAGTGCGTCTGCCCAGGGCCAGGCTCGGGAAGGTGCAGGTGGAGTCGGCGGCGGTGTGGGTGAGTCGTCCGCCGACGATGTAGATCTCGTGGCGGATCGTCTTCGTCATGGCGCGGAGCAGGTGGTGCCGCCGCTGCAGTCCTCTGGTCGACCTCGGGAGGCGCACGGTTCAGGAGAGGTGTCGAGCCAGGTCCCGTGCAGCCTCCTCGCCATATCCCTGGCGCATGCGGTCGAGAAGCACGGTCGGGTCGACCTGGTACTCCTGGGCGCCGATTCTCTCCAAGGCAAGGCCGGCGACCAGCGA
>NZ_JBFABB010000177.1:0-10467 GCF_040640035.1 Micromonospora sp. NPDC023633
ACACCCCCCGGATCATCCAAACGACAGGGGCAGGAAGTCATACCGGGCCGGGCGACCGAGGGTCCCCGGCTGGGGACGATCAAGAAGGTAACGGGGGAGAGAAAGGAGACGCACCGCGCCCGTCACCGCGAGGTGGCGGGCCGTCTCGGCTCGGATGCCCTCGGCGGCAAGAACTTCCCGCTGTTCCCGCGTGTAGCCGATGCAGTCGAGAAAGACCAGGTCGGCTCCGCCCGTGGTGACCCTTCGTCCGGCGGCCGCTACCTCGTCGAGTCCAGCCGTGTAGGGGTCTACGGCTGCCGCGATGACCGAGCGGCCCAGGCGCCCTTCCCACCGCTCCCGGATGTCCGTCAACTGCTCTGGCACGGGGCACAGGACACCCAAGCGACCCTCACCGACGAGCCGCACCATGACGTCGTGGGCGAGGTCCTCCGCGTGGAACACCGGCACCGACGCCGGACAGTGCTCGACACGGCCGGTGCACAGCACGAGGACGGCCCCGCAGTTATCTGCTACGCAACGTCGGAGGGCGTCGTCAAGCGCCGGGGCGATGCTCGTCGCGCCGAGGCGGACGCGCGAACCGTCCCGCAGCCGGGAAACAAGAGTACGCTCCCCGCCGCGTGGTTCGAGCCGGGCGATGCCTTCCGCGTCGAGGAGGTCCAGCGCGCCGTGTTCGACCCAGTCGACGCCGGAGAGGGCAGCCTCGACGTCGGGGATGAGGTCGGCGCGGGGTGCCTGCCCGATCGTGACGAGACCGAGCGTCGGCCTCACGCGGCGAGCCGCGCCCTCAGCCGCTACGTGCATCACGCCACCTCCTTCTCGGGCAGGTCGGCAGCCGCGACGCCACGCTCGACGATGCGGCGCCGCACGGCCCGGTCGACCCGCGCGGTGGGGTCGGCGATCGGGATCGCAGCGAGGAGCGCCTTGGTGTAGGGGTGCTGAGGCGCTGCGAAGATCTGCTCGACGCTGCCCTGCTCGACGACGCGGCCCTGGCTCATGACGACGATCTCGTCGGCCATCATCTCGACGACGGACAGATCGTGCGAGATGAAGACGTAGGTAAGGCCGAGGTCCCGCTGCAACTGCTTCATGAGGTCGAGCACCTGGGCCTGTACCGACACATCGAGTGCCGACACGGGCTCGTCGCAGACGACGAGGCTCGGGTTGAGGATGAGGGCTCGCGCGATGCCGATCCGCTGGCGCTGACCCCCCGAGAACTCGTGCGGGAAGCGGTCGATGTCCTCCTCCCGCAGACCGACCGTCTCGATTACCTCGACGATGCGGGCGCGGATCGCCGCGTCGTCAAGGTCCGTGTGCAGCCGCAGCGGCTCGGCCAGGGCCCGGTGGATCGTCCACCGGGGGTCGAGCGAGGCATACGTGTCCTGGAAGACAATCTGCATCTCGGAGCGGAGGCGGCGCAACTCGTCGTCACTCGCCGCGAGCAGGTCGGCCCCGTTGAAAGTCACCGCCCCCGAGGTCGGCTCGTGCAAGCGCAGCAGGGCCCGACCGGTCGTCGACTTGCCCGAACCTGACTCGCCCACGATGGCGAGCGTGCGGCCACGGCGGACCCGGAAGGACACGCCGTCGACGGCCTTGACGGTGTCGGCCGGACGGCCCAGACGGCGGCGGCGCCCGGTGAAGACCTTCGTCAGGTCGGTGACCTCGAGTAGCACCGGCGCGTCGTCGTCGGGGGTCCCCGTGGAAGCGTCCGTGCCGGCCTCGACGCGAACCGGCCCCGAGCCGTGGCGTGCCGTACCCTCCTCGGCTAGCGCCTCGACCGCCTCGATGACGTGCTTGTTGGCGGAGGGGATGAAGCTGAGCAGCCGCTTCGTGTAGTCGGCCCGCGGCGCGGCGAAGAGCTGCTCCGTCGGCGCCGTCTCCTGCAGCTCACCGCCGTACATGACGGCGACCCGCTGGCAGGTCTGGGCGACGACACCGAGGTCGTGCGTGATGAGCAGAACCGCCGTTCCGTGCTGCTCCTGCAGGTCCATGATGAGGTCGAGGATCTGCAGCTGGGTCGTGACGTCGAGCGCCGTCGTCGGCTCGTCGGCGATGAGCAACTTCGGCTCGCACGCCATGGCCATGGCGATCATGACGCGCTGGCGCATCCCGCCGGACAGCTCGTGCGGGTACCCGGCGAGGACGCGTGCGGTGTTGCGGATCCCCACCATGTCGAGCAGTTGGCCCGCTCGGTCCGCCGCCTGTCGTCGGCCGAGGCGCATGTGCTGGCGCAACGGCTCGGTGAGCTGGTCGCGGATCGTGAAGACCGGGTTGAGCGCGGTCATCGGCTCTTGGAAGATCGTCGCAATGTCCTTGCCGCGGATCCTGCGCATCTGCCGGTCCGACAGCGCGGCGAGGTCTCGCCCGTCGAAGCGGATGTGCCCGCCGGTGATGTGTGCCTGCCGCGCGGGCAGCAGTCCCGTGATCGACATGGCGGTGACGCTCTTGCCCGAGCCCGACTCACCGACCAGCCCGACCATCTCGCCGCGCGCGATGGTCAGGTCGAGGCCCCGGACCGGATGGATCGGGCCGCGGGAGGTGTCGATGCGGATCGAGAGGTTCTCGATCGACAGCAGGGTCTCAGCCATGTCCGTGCTCCTTGTTCCGTATGCCGCTGGGCTCGGTTGGGCGCCCACTCAGGCGTCCCCGAAGACCTTTCCACTCGTCTGCAGGTGGGTGGCCGGGCCGTAGAGGTTCTCGAGGAGCGCCGCCTGGGCCTCGTCGTGGAAGGACACCGCGCCCGCGGTGAAGCCCTTGGCGACCTCGACGGCGAAGCGCGCGGCCAGTGCGATGTCGACCTCGTGACTCGCGCCGGTCGCGCAGCCGGCGACGGGCGTCACCGTCGTGATGGCAACACCGACGACGGGCGCGGCCGTCGCGACGGCCGGCTGGAGGATCGAGTTGAGGTGATGGAGGCCGTTGCCGTACGGCGTGATGTCCTGCGTCGACAGCGGGAAGACGACGGCGGGCTCACCCGACACGGTCTCCAGGACGCCGACCAGGTCGGCGCTCGCGGGGAGGATGTAGCCGGCGCGGACCGTCGGTGAGATGGCGATGCCCCGGTGGTTGATGAGGCGGTTGCCCTTCGTGGTGTCGATGGACAGGACGGCGTCCATCTCCGACGTGACCTCGTGCTCGTTCATCGCGGTGATGTCGACGGGCGAGTCCATGAAGGGCACGGGGTCGTGTGGCCGGGTCGGCGCGTCGGGGCAGATGTGCGTCGAGATGACGACGTCGCCGGGCAGGACGTCGCCGCGGGCGTGCATCGCGAGGAGCTTGGCGGCCGTGGCGACGGCGGCGGTCGCCCCGTCACCGTCGGACACGTAGCCGATGAGCTCCGGCCGGGCGCCGAGACCGCCGAGGCGTCCGACGACGCCGAGTGTCGGGGCGTCCCCGCCGACGGTCTTGCCGCGGCTGCCGGGGACGGTGACGCGGATGAAGTCGGTGGAACCACGCTCGCCCGCCACCGTCTCGACGGTGATCGAGCAGGCGTCGTCGCAGAGGGTGCGCAGGTGCTCGGCAACGAGTTTGCCCGAGGCGTCGGGACGGTCGAGGAGGTCGAGGGCCGTGAGGACGTGGGACAGCACGATCATTCGCTTTCGACAGCGGTCTCGGCGACGCCGAGGTACCGGAGGGTGGTCAGGGCGTAGGTCTTCGCGGCGAGGACGACGTCGGCGACGGGTGCCCTCTCGTCGAAGCCGTGGATGGTGGCCAGCTCTGCCGGCCCGTACTGGAGCACGGGGATGCCGTGGCTGCGGAAGGTGCGGGCGTCGGAGGAGGCCCACTGGAGCACCCCCTCCGCGGTGGGGTCACCGGTCAGTTCCCGTAGGGCCGAGACGAGTTCGGTGACGATGGGGTCGCTCGGCAGCGTCCAGTTCGGCTCGCTGCGGAAGCCGGTCGGCTCGATCGTCGCCTCGACGCCCGCCTCGGCGAGCAGTTCGTCGACCCGGGCGAGGACCTCGGCGCGCGACAACCCGATCGGCACGCGGGTGTCGACGTCGACGACGCACCGGTCCGCGACGACGTTGGAGGACGTGCCGCCGTGGATCGTGCCGATGTTGACGGTGACGTGCTCGAAGACGGCACCGATGCCAGGACCGTAGCCCTCGCGCTCCTCGGCGAACGTCTTCGACCTCTCGATGAGGTCGAGCACGTCCTCGGGTGCCGACGGCTTCATGTCCCAGAGCTGCTGTAGGGCAGTGACGGCCCGGGCCGCGAGGAGGTTCGCGCTGACGCCGTGCAGCGGCTGGAGGCTGCCGTGTCCCGGCTTGCCGTCGATCGTCATCCGGAACCAGTTGCTGCCCTTCTGGCCGATCGTCGGGTGTGTGCGTTCGGCCGGCTCGGCGATGATGGCGCCGGTCGCGCCGTCGAGGACTCCCTGGTCGAGGAGCCAGTCCGCCCCGCGTGAGCCGCCCTGCTCCTCGTCGGGGACCGCCGCGAGCGACAGCCTCCCGGCGAGCGGGACACCGAGGCGGTGGAGGACGACGAGCGTGTGGATGACACCGGCGAGACCGGCCTTCATGTCGCTCGCTCCGCGACCGCGGAGGTAGCCGTCGACGATGTCACCCGCGAAGGGGGGAAACGTCCAGCGGCTGAGGTCACCGACGGGGACGACGTCGGTGTGGCCGGCGAGCACGAGGTGGCGCGCCGTCGTGGAATCGTCGTCCACCGCGGCGTTGCTCGCGGCACGGTGGACGACGATGCTGAGGCGACCATCGCCCGCGTCGTGGACCTCGGGGTCGAGGCCCGCGGCGCGCAGATGGTCGGCGATGAAGACGCCGACGTCCGTGCAGTCCCCCGGGGGGTTCTCGCTCGGGATCCGGATGAGGTCTCCGGCGAGCGTCAGCAGTTCGTCCCGGGTGCGCTCGATTTCGTCGAGGACCCGCTTCTCCCAGTCGGGGGATGTCGTGGTCACGTCAGGCTCCAGGTGTCGTGTTCGCCTGTGGGGAGGTGGATTCGCGATGGTGTGGAGGAGGCTGCCGCCAGGCGCGTCGGGCTGACGACGAGCCCGGCGGCACGCCTCTCCTCGGCGTCAGCCCTTGTTGCTGAGCTGGAAGAACCGGATGATCCCGTCGGGGTACGACGTGTACCCCTGCACGCCCGCGCGCTGCGCGACGACGATGTTGTACTCGTAGAGGTACGCCCACGGCGCCTGGGTGTTGATGATCTCCTGCGCCTTGCCGTACAGGTCGTTGCGGACCTTCTGGTCCGTCTCGGTCGAGGCCTGCTTCCAGAGGTTGTCGACCTCAGGGTTGTCGAAGTTGGCGTAGTTGCTCGTGCCGTCGCTGGTCAGCAGGAGGCCGAGGTGGTAGCCCGGGTCGTTGACGAAGGAGGTCCAGCGGGTGATGTAGCTCTGCACCTTCTTGGTCGCGAGCGCCTCGAGGAACTGCGGACGCGCCATCTTGTTGATGTTCATCGTCACGCCGATCTTCGCCAGCTCGGCCTGGATGAGGACGGCGGAGTCCGACCAGTCCTCGAAGCCGCTGCCGAGGGTGAAGTCGAAGGTGAAGCCGTTGGGGTGGCCAGCCTCCGCGAGGAGCGCCTTGGCCTTGTCGAGGTCGTGCGAGTAGACGTAGCCGTTGTCGCTGAAGCCCGGGGTTGAGCTGGCCACGGACGAGCGCATCGGCGACGCCTGGCCCTTCATGACGTCGCTCAGGAGCTTGTCGTACGGGATCGCGTACGAGATGGCCTGACGGACCTTCGGGTTGTCGAACGGCTTGACGGCGTTGTTCATCCCGAAGAAGAGGACCTTGTTGCTGGCTCGGGAGTCGATGGTGACGCCGGACTGCTTCGACAGGGCGCCGACGTCCTTCGCCGGCACCTCGAGCGCGATGTCGACCTCGCCCTTGCTGAGCAGTTGGACGCGGTTGCTCGCCTCGCCGATGAACTTCGTGTTGATCTTGTTCAGGGCGGGCTTCTCGCCCCAGTACGTGTCCTTACGCTCGAGCACGGCCTCCGTCGCCGGGTCCCACTTCGTCAGCCGGTAGGGGCCGGAACCCGCGGTGTGCGTGTCGAGCCACTTGCTGCCGCCCTCGGCGTTGACCTTGTCGATGTTGATGATCGAGAACGAGTACATCGGCAGGATCTGGAGGAAGAGGTGGTTCGGCGCGGTGAGGTCGATCTTCACCGTCTGCGGGTCGACCGCGGTCACGGTGTCGATGCCGGCCATGCCGTAGAGGAAGCTCGCCGAACTCGACTTCTTGATGAAGTCGAACGACTTGACGACGTCGTCGGAGTCGAGGGGCGAGCCGTCCTCGAACGTCACGCCCTGCCGCATGGTGAAGGTGTAGCTCTTCGCGTCGGCGCTCACCTTCCATGACTCCGCGAGCATCGGCACGATCGTGTCCGTCTTGGCGGTCGGCTTGCCGTCGATCGTCGTGCGGTCGTACGTGACCAGCTGGTCGTAGGCCGCCACGACGAACGTGTCGGAGGTGACGTCGTTGGCCTCGGCGGGGTTGAGGGTCTTGCCGCCCTCGGAGTAGGCGACGACGAGGGTGTCCTTGCCGGCCCCATCGGCCTGCGAGGAGCTGCCCTGGTTGGCGTTGGCTCCGCAGCCGGCTGCGACGAAAATGGCGGCGACCGCGGCGGCCAGGGTGGCGCTGCGCTTCACGCTGTTCTCCTTCAGGTCAAAGTGGGGGATCAGGTGGGCGGATGGGGTGGCGTCCGTGGCAGGTCCGCACCGGGTCATCGGCTCGTCCGCAGGCGCGGGTCGAGGACGTCGCGAAGGCCGTCGCCGATCAGGTTGAAGCCGAGAATCGAGGTGGCGATGGCGATGCCGGGGAACACGGTCATCCACCACTCGCCGCTGATGATGTAGCCACGGCCGTCCGAGATCATGACGCCCCACTCCGCGGTCGGCGGCTGCGCGCCGAGGCCGATGAAGCTGAGCGAGGCGGCGGTGAGGATCGCGTAGCCCATGCCGAGAGTCGATCGGACGAGGATCGGGGCAACGGTGTTCGGGATGATGTGGCGGATGAGGATCGTCCGATCACGGAGGCCGATGGCGCGTCCCGCCTCGACGAAGTCACGCTCACGCAGCGAGCGGGTCTGGCCGTAGACGATGCGGGCGAACTCGGGGATGCCGACGACACCCACGGCGACCATCGCGCTCGCCAGACCCGGGCCGAGGGCGGCGGCGATCGCCATCGCCAGCACGAGCGACGGGAAGGCGAGGAGCACATCCATCACCCGCATGAGCACCGCGCTCACCGCGCCGCCGACGAAGCCGGAGATGGCGCCGATCGGAACACCGATGAGCAGCGAGATCCCGACGGCGATGAGCCCGGTCCAGAGCGAGATCCGCCCGCCGGCGAGCACCCGGGCGAGGATGTCGCGGCCGAAGTTGTCCGTGCCGAAGAGGTGTGCGCTGGAGGGCGGCTCGAGGAGCCCGCCAGCTCCCGTCTCGGTGGGCGAGTACGGCAGCAGGTCGGCCACGAGAGCGCCGATGGTCCAGATCGCGATGAAGACGAGACCGACCATCGCCAGGCGGTTGCGGACCAGGAGGCGCCAGGCGGTCGTGGGCCTCGACCCCGCCCGGTCGGCCGACGCGACCCGGTGGCCCCGTGCGGTGGCGGACACGGTGGTGTCAGGCATTCTCGATCCTCGGGTCCAGGCGGGCGTTGATCAGATCGACACAGAGGTTGACCGTCAGGTAGATGACCGCGGCGAGCAGGGTGAAGGCCTGGACCGGCGCATAGTCGGTGGCGAGCACGGACTGGACGACGTAGTGGCCGATGCCTGGCCAGCTGAAGACCGTCTCGGTGATGACCGCGCCACCGAGGAGCTGGCCGAACTGGAGGCCCACGACGGTCACGATGACGGGGGCACCGTTCTTCAGCGCGTGCTTGAGGATGACCTTGGCCGGCGGTAGGCCCTTGGAGCGGGCGGTACGCACGTAGTCCTGGTTGATCACCTCGAGCATCTCGGAACGGGTCATCCGGGCGATGATCGCCGTGCTTCCGGTGGCGAGGCACAGGGCCGGCCAGATGATGTGGGCCAGCGACGACTTGAGCGCGACGACGTCACCGGTCAGGAGCGAGTCGAGGACGTAGAGCCCCGTGATTGACGTCGGTGGGTTCACGTCCTGGGCGATGCGGCCCAGCGGGGCCGGCTCCCACCCGAGCTTGTTGTAGAAGACGAAGATCACGATGAGAGCGAGCCAGAAGAGCGGCATCGACGCCCCGACCAGCGAGAAGATGCGGCTGGCGTGGTCGATCGGCCGGTCGCGACGCGTCGCGCTGATGACACCGATCGGAACCCCCACGAGTAGCGAGATCAGGATCGCCACGAGGGCGAGTTCGACCGTCGCCGGCAGTCGGGAGGCGAAATCCGTGATGACGGGCTGCCCGGTGTGCCACGCGAACCCGAAGTCTCCCGCGAAGAGGCCGCGCACGTAGGAGACGAACTGCGCGACCAGCGGCTGGTCGAGGCCCATCTCGACACGGATCTTCTCTACGGTCGCCGGGTCGGCCTGCTCCCCCGCGAGCGTCCGGGCCGGGTCACCGGGCAGGACGCGCGTGAGAAGGAAGATGCAGAGCACGACACCGAGGAGTGCCGGGATCATCGCGAGGATCCGTCGCACTACGTGGTTCACGGCCACCTCCAATCTGCGCTTCGTTAGGTCTGACCTGGTCTCGGCGCCACCCAGGATTCGTCCGTCCGGCACCCCTGCGCAATACCTTCTCTGTATATGAGAGGACGTCCCAAACCAGCTGGGGGTGCGGTAGGTTCTCACACGTCCCACCCATCCCGGAGGCCCCATGTCAGACAACGGCGCTCGCCCCCGCTCGCCGCTCCAGACCGTGGACCGCGCCCTGGAGGTCCTTCTGTCGTTCACCGAGCGGCGTCGCGACTGGGGCGTCATGGAGCTTGCCGAAGCCTTCGCCATCGACAAGTCGACCGCGCAACGGATCCTCGCCGCTCTCGCCGCGCGCGGCTTCCTCAACGCCGATCCGGTGACCCGGCGCTACAGCCTCGGGCCAACGATGTGGCGGATGGCCGCCGTCTGGGAGCGCACGGGAGGGCTGGCCGCCCTGGCCCAGCGGGTGCTCGAACCGCTCGCCTTCCAGACCGATCGCACCGCCATCTTCGCCGTCCCGGACGGGCTCCACGTCCGCTGCGTCGCGGCCATCAACGGCGGTGAACCGCTGCGCAGTCATCCGCTCGTCGGCGAGCTGTACCCGGCCAACGCGGGAGCCACCTCCCGCGGCTACTTCGCCTTCCTCGACAGCAACGAACGACGCGCCCTCATCTCCGGTCGTGTCTTCGCAACGTTCACCGGGCTGACGAAGGTCGACGAGCACGAACTCGAACGACTCTTCGTCGAGACCGTTGCGCGGGGCTACGCCTACTCAGAAGGCGAATACGACTACGCCACAAGGGCGATCGCTGTTCCCATCATGCTCAGAGGGCGGCCCGTCGGCTCGCTCAGCCTCGGCGAGAGCAAGCATCCGGCGCGTCCAGACGACATCCGGGACCACCTGCCCGCGCTACAGGGCGCCGCGGAGCAACTGTCCGCCCTGCTCGACAACCGAGCGAACTCGGCCGTCGTAGCCCGGCAGACCAAGACGGTCCGAGCCCACTGAACGCCGCGCCGACGAACCGGACCGGCCACATCGAGGAGACACCATGACCCAGGGCCACCAGAACCTCCTGCTCCTGTCCAACTCCACGGCCCCGGGGCGGGCCTACCTGGAACACGCGCGCGAGGCGATCCTTGAGGCACTCAACGGCCTACGCTCCATCGTGTTCGTCCCCTTCGCGCTGGCGGACCACGACGGCTACACCGACACCGTCCGTCGGGTCATGGAGCCACTCGGCATCACCGTCCGAGGAGCGCACGAGGGCACGCCACGCGACATCGTCGCCGGCGCCGAGGCAATCTTCGTCGGCGGCGGCAACACCTTCCGTCTCGTCAAGGCGATCCACGAGCTCGGCCTGATCAGCGTCGTGCGCGCCCGGGTGTCCGAGGGAATGCCCTACATCGGGTCGAGTGCCGGCACCAACGTCGCGACGCCGAGCCTGCGTACCACCAACGACATGCCCATCGTCCAACCACCGTCTTTCGAGACCTTCGGCCTCGTGCCCTTCCAGATCAACCCCCACTACCTCGACCCGGACCCGGCATCGACGCACCAGGGTGAAACCCGGGAGGAGCGGCTCACACAGTTCCTCGAGGAGAATGACGTCCCGGTGCTCGCCATGCGCGAGGGCACCTGGCTGCGGGTGAGAGACGGTTCGATGCGACTCGATGGCATGGCCACGGGCGCGCGAGTCTTCTGCCGAGCATCCGAGCCGGTCGAGGTCACGAGCAGCGCCGACGTGACCTGGCTCGTCGAGAAGGTGGGTTCGTTCGACGTCGGCCGTTGAGGTCGATTAGTAGTGCTTTGTTAAGTCGTTGTGGCGTGTCGCTTGTATGAGCGTCGTGGCGGTGTTTGGCTGCCGCGGTGGATGAGCGGGATCTCGTTCGGG
>NZ_JBFABB010000178.1:0-10317 GCF_040640035.1 Micromonospora sp. NPDC023633
TCGGGATCGGACGCGCTGCGGGCCCGCCGCCGGGTCGCCGGGGACGGGCCCGCGCCGCAGGCAACCGGGGCGCACCCGCGCCGGCCGCGCCGCGCGTCGGGAGCGGAGCCGCCGTCGGGGGATGCGGAGGACGCCGGGTGGACGAGGCGACGTTCGCGGCACCCCTCTGGGCCTGGGCGGCGGTGGGCGCGGTCATCGCCGTCATGCTCGCCGTGGACATGCTTTCCCACCGCGACAACCACGTGATCGAACTGCGCGAGGCGCTGCTGTGGAGCGGTATCTGGATCGCGGCGGGGCTCACCTTCGGCCTGGTGATCTGGCTGTGGTGGGGCGGCGAGCCGGCCGTGGCGTACTTCTCCGGCTACCTGCTGGAGAAGGCGCTCTCCGTGGACAACGTCTTCGTCTTCGCGCTGCTGTTCGGGTACTTCCGGGTGCCCGCCGCGTACCAGCACAAGGTGCTCTTCTGGGGGGTCGTCGGCGCGCTCGCGTTCCGGCTGGCCTTCATCTTCGCCGGCGCGGAGCTGCTGGAGCGGCTGGCCTGGGCCGGCGTCGCGCTCGGCGCCTTCCTGATCTGGACGGGGTGGCGACTCGCGGTACGCGGCGAGCCGGACGTCGACCCCGACCGCAACGTCGCGGTCCGGGCGTTCCGGCGGCTGGTGCCCACGGAGCCCGGCTACCACGGCGGCCGGTTCACCGTCCGGGTCGGCGGCCGGCGCCGGGCCACGCTGCTGCTGGTGGCGCTGGTCGCGATCGAGGCCACCGACGTGGTCTTCGCGATCGACTCGGTGGCGGCCATCCTGGCCATCACCACCGACACGTTCCTCGTCTGGACGGCGACCGCGTTCGCCGTGCTCGGCCTGCGCAGCCTGTACTTCTGCCTGGCCGGGCTGCTGCGGCACTTCGGCTACCTGCGGTACGGGCTGGCCGTGCTGCTGGCCTTCGCCGGGGCGAAGCTGATCCTGGCCGAGACGCCGGTCGGGAAGCTGCCGGTCTGGTTGACCCTCGCGGTGGTGGTGCTGACGCTGTCGATCGCGATCGGGTGGAGCGTGTTCGACGCCCGTCGGGAACGGCGCCGGCGCGCGGGCGGCTGACCGCGCGTCCACCGGTCGCGGCCGGGCGGCGGCGCTCAGCCCGCCCGCACGACCGGGTCGGCGAGCTGGGCGGAGAGCACGGCGGGCGCTTCGGCGAGCGACGGGCCGTACCAGGTCAGGTGCCTGCCGGAGAGCAGCGCGCAGGGGGTGCCGGGGAACGCCTCCGGCCCGTCGTCGGCGGTGAAGCGGTACGGCTCGTCGGGCAGCACGACCAGCTCCGGCGCGCGGGCGCGCAGCTCGTCGAGGGGCGGCCGGGGATAGCGCTCGACGCCGTCGGCGTACACGTTGGTGACACCGAGCCGGCGCAGCACGTCGCCGGCGAAGGTGTCGGCGCCGAGCACCACCCACGGCCGCCGCCAGACCGGCACCACCGCCCGGCGGGACGGCCGGGCGGTGGGCAGCCCGGACCACGCCCGGCGGGCTGCGGCGAGCCACTCCGGTTCGGCCGGGGCGCCCAGGTCGCGGAGCAGGTCCGCCAGCTCGGCCAGCGCCTCGTCGACGGTACGCGGGTAGGTGACCCGCACCGGCACGCCGGCGGCGGCCAGCGCGTCGGCGTCCTCCCGGCGGTTCTCCTCGACGTTGAGCAGGACCAGGTCGGGTCGCAGCGCGCGTACCCGGTCGAGGTCGGGGTACTTGCTCCCGCCTACCCGCGCCACGTCCAGCCCGGCCGGGTGGGTGCACCAGTCGGTGGCGCCGACCAGCAGACCCGGCAGGGTCAGGGCGACGGCCTCGGTCAGCGACGGCACCAGCGAAACGACCCGCACCCCGCGCACCTCCCCGGTCCCGTGCGCCGACCACCGGCGTACCGGTCGATCATGCCCCGACCCGCCGCAGGGGTCGCGGCCCGGCGTCCCTTGCGACGTCTCTACAACGTTGTAATACTCGGCTGGTCCCGTCAGGAGGTTCGATGAGGTCCCACTCCACCGCGCCCGCGCCGCGCGCCGACCAGCCCGCCGCCCCCGTCGAGGAGGAGGTCCCCCTGGAGGCGCTCGGCGACCTCTACCGGGATGGCATCACCGCGTGCCGGGGCGCCTTCGCCGTGGACTGGGTGGACCGGGTCGGCGAGGACATCGAGGCCGCTTTCCGGGAGGCCCGCTCCCGCCCCGACGGCGCGGTCGGCCGTGGTCCGCAGCGGTGGTACGTGGAGATCCACCCCGAGCAGCTGCGCGGCTTCGTCGACCTGGTGACCCACCCGTGGGTGGTGTCGGTGTGCCGGGCCGTGCTCGGGCCCGACTACCAGATCGTCGAGCTCGGTTTCGACATCCCGTTTCCGGGCGCGGCCATGCAGCCGTGGCACCGGGACTTCCCGATGCCGGAGGACACCCGCCGGCAGCGGCGGCTGACGTCGCTGGCCTTCAACCTGACCACGGTGGACACGGTGGAGGAGATGGGTCCGTTCGAGATCGCCCCGGGCACCCAGTGGGACGAGGGACGGGACTTCGACCACCAGATGTTCCCGCCCCGGGAGCGCTACCCCCGCTACGCGCAACGGGCGGTCCGCAAGTACCCGCAGCGCGGCGACATCTCCGCCCGGTCCGCGCTCACCATCCACCGCGGCACGCCGAACGTCTCCACCCTGTCCCGCCCGGTGCTGGTGCTCGGCGTCGACGCGCCGGGAGCGGGCAACGCCGACCACCACGACATGGCGGTCACCCGGGGCTACTGGGCGGGCCTGCCCGAGCAGGTGCGCGCCCACCTGCCCTGCCCGGTGGTCGACACCCTGACGCCGATCCGGCAGAAGCACACCATCGAGGGCCTGGTGATGGGCGCGGAGTGACCCGGACGTCACCGAGCCTTGGACGGATCTCTCGCTGGAACAGCAAGCACCGCGTCCAGTTCAGGATCGGGCATGATTTCCCGAACCTCTTGTGCGCAGCGGCAAGCGGAGGCGAACTTGGCCGCCCACGTCAATGCCTCCTCGCGCGAGGCCACATCGATCACCACCAAGCCGCCAATGACCGCCTTGGTCTCCGGGTAAGGGCCATCGGTGACCGTTCCGTCCGTGGCTACGGTGCTTGCACTCTGGCGATCGGTTCCACCGCCGGTCACGAACACACCGGCATGCACGGCCTCCCGCATCACCGCGTGCGTGGCCTTGTTCACCTCGGGGAGATCCTCGTCTCGGATGTGGTCCATCGACCCGTCATCGAACGAAACCAAGTACCGCGTCATGCCACGTCTCCGTTGTTCCGGCGGCTGCGTTTCGCCGCCTCTCGTCTGCCAGTGAGCGACTCGCCGCGATCAGATGCTATGCCAGAAGAACCTTGATCGGGATCTTCGCCGTTCGCGTCCGCCCGGTGCCTCTACCGCCACAGCTGACAGGACCCTGCCAGGACCAGCGCTAAGCCCGGCAGGCAAATACTGAGCCCTGAACGGATCTCCTGCTGGAGTACCAGGGCCGTCCTGTCGATTATGGAAGCCAAATGATGGCGCGGCGATGAAAAGGCTGGCCCGGTAGAGGGATGCGCGTTTCAGCTCGCCCCTGGATCGGCCGATGGCCTCGCCATCGCGCGCAGCCAGCGCTGCCGGGTCAGCGCGTACTCCACCTCGCCGTGCTCCGCGCCGTCGATCATCTCCGGCCAGTCTTCGACGTACGTCCGCACGAGCCGCAGCCCGGCCTTCTCCATGACCCGCCGCGAGGCGGCGTTGACGGTCATCGTGTTCGCGGTGACCCGCTGCACGCCGAGCTCGGTGAAGCCCTTGTCGACCAACGCCCGGCAGCCCTCGGTGGCGAGACCGACCCCCCAGGCGGCCCGGCGCAGCCGGTAGCCCAGCTCCACCTCCCGGGCGTCGCCGTCGCGGGTCGGGCGGAACTCGAACCAGCCCAGGAAGTCGCCCGACTCCCGGCCCAGCGCCGCCCACCACCCCAGCCCCGGCGGATGCCGGTAGTGGGCGAGGATCCGGGGCAGGACGCGTTCCCGGACGGCCTCGGGCGGGGTGGGGCGCCCGCCGGTGAGGTACCGCATCACCTCGGGGTCGCCGTCCAGCTCGACGAGCAGGTCGGCGTCGTCGGGGGTGAACTCGCGCAGCACCAGCCGCGGGGTGCTCAGGAAGACGGTCACCCGCCCATCCCACCGGCAAGGGCGTGGGGCCTCAAACGAATTCCGGCCGTACGGCCCGAGGGGCACCGCCACCACGCCCGTCATGATCGACGGCCTAGACTCGCCCCGGCCGACGAGTCGGCCTCCGATCGGCGGCGGGACGGACGGACCAGGCGGATGACGAGCACCGGTGGTGGGGACGGCTCCTGGCTGCGGGCGGTTGCCGGCGACGGCGGGCGTGGTCCGCTGCTCGCCCGGGGCGGCCAGCTCGTGCACGGTGCCCGCCGGCTCGGCGAGTTGGTGCACGGGCGTCCGCCGGGCGTCACCGGCAACCAGTGGAGCACGGCCCTGCGGGAGGGCTACGACCTCGTCGTCTGTGCCGCCGACACGGCCCGGCCGGTGTTCGCCGTCGAGATCGGCCCCGTCGCGCCCCCCGGCTCCGCCGGGCAGCGGGTCGAGCGGCTGAAGAACGCGGTCGCCGAGGCGGTCGGCCTGGCGGTGCTGCGGATCGGGTCGCCGACGCTGCGCGCCGATGCCCACGGGCGCCGGATCGTGGCGTACGTGATCGACGCGCGCGGGTACGCGGCCCTCGGCGCGGGGGAGCCCGACGACGTCGACGTGCCCCCGGTCGGCTTCCGCGACATCCTCGGCCGGCTGCCCGACGGGCGCACCGGTCACGTCAACGACCTCGGTGCCCTGGCCCGGGCCGCCGCCGTCGAGGCGTACGTGGCGCGGCGGCTGGTCGACCCGATCGTCCGCGGGTTGCACGTGCGCTGGGCCGGCGGGCCGGCCGAGGGGTGGAGCTGGGTGCAGGTACGCCCCGACGCCTGCCTCGTGGAGCGGGTGACGGTGCACGAGCAGCGCGTCTCCGCCGGGGTGGATCCGGGGCGGCTGGCCGAGGACCTGGCGGCGGTGGCCGTCGGCGAGCGGATGCGCGCGCTGGACGCGGCCGAGCCGGTGCTGACGCCCCGGGACGAGTTGCTGGCCGAGATCCGGCGGCTGGAGTCCCGGCAGGACGAGATGACGGACGGCTTCGCGTTCGCCCACCTCTGCGCGGACTGACCCGCCCCGCCTCGGCACCTGACCGCCCGTGTGTCAGGGATGGCGAAGCAGATCAAGCACGCGTGCTTGCATCGCTGGTTGCACCCCGCGTTCGGCCACTACTTTCCGAACGAGGTGAAGATCGGCGCCATGCACGCGCATGTGATCGATCAGCGGCATGTAGCGGTCCGGGCGGTCCCGATAGAGCTCGGAGCCCAACCGGAGTTCTAGCCGGACGGCGGGAACCACGTACTTGCCGCACTGGACCTGGACGTAGTGCTGCCACGGGCCGGTCCCGGTGCATTCGAGCGCGTCGGTATCGGCCGGCCGCTCGACGGTGCTGGCACCCACATCGATCTGCTCGACCTGGTGGTGCGCGAAGTACTGCCGGGCGTCCGGGAGCCAAACCGGCGGATGCAGGCAGGGGAATCGGGACAGTGCGGCTGCGATGCTGTCGACGTCGGTTCGTCGGGCGACCAGGATGTCGATGTCACCTGCGGGAAGTTCGACGCCCTGTAACAGGGCGGCGCTGGTGCCGACCAGCCGGTAGTCGAGTCCTGTGGCGTCCGGATCGATCTGGTCAAGGACCGTGGAGAGGATCTTCCGCAGCTCTGCCTGGTCGCGCAGCGGTCTTGCCTTGTTCTGATCCATGGCTGGACAGTGCATCAGGGGTCTGACAGTGGCGATCAGGCGGTTATCTGGTGCTTCGCCTTGGTGCGGTTAAGGTCGGTGGTGGTGCCGAGCCGGACGACGTGACCATCCAGATCCCCGGGCTGCCCGGCTCCGGCACCGCCCAGTGCGCGGTCTGGGCCGGGGGCGGCTCACACCGGGTGCCGATGATGGAGCGGGCCAACCAGACCCCGGCCTTCGACGTGGTGCGCATCGAGGTCGCGGCGGTGCCGAGCAGCACGGCCGCGTTGACCGCGAACAGCAGCAGCGGGTCGACCCGGACCAGCAGGCCGGCCACGGTCGCGGCGACGGCGAACCCGATGTTGATCGCCCGGTAGTTCAGCGTCAGCGCCCGCAGCCGGTCGCGCTCGCCCACCACGTCGATGATGGTCGCCGTGAAGGCCGGCCGGGCGACGCCCAGGAAGAGCCCGAGCAGCAGGGTCGGGACCGCGATCGCCACCGGGTGCCCGCTGAGGCCCAGCGCCACCGCCGCCGTCGTCGCGGCGGCCACGTTCCCGGCGAGCGTGGCCGGCCGCCGCCCCCACCGGTCCGCGGCGATCCCCGCCGAGCACGCCCCCCGCCGCGCTGCCGGCCCCGTGCGACCCGACCGCGATCCCGGCGTACGCGGGGCTGAGGCCGCGTACCGACACCAGGTAGACGCCGAGGTGGATGGCGACGAAACTGCCCAGCCGGTTGATCAGCGTGGCCGTCCAGAGGTACCAGAGGGTGCGGGGCAACCCGCCGGCCGTCTGGCTCCACCAGCGCGTCATCCGCCACCCCCGAGATCCGTACCGGTAATGCCCGACAAAGCTGTCGATCATTACGCTCGGGAAGTGCGACGGAACCCCGGGTCGCGGTGGTGCGATCGTGGCGATGATCACGCTCGCGAGGGCGAGGCGTGTGTCCGGTTGTCGACCGGCCGGCGACTCGCCGATGGCCGAAGCGGCGAATGGGCCGGGCCGAGAATGGACCCGCCGCCGGGTGCCGGTCGTGCGAATGGACGGCCGTGGGAAAAGACCGGCGGGGCCGCGCTGATTCCTCAGCGTGACCCCGCACGAGCCCGAGCGTGAACCCGGTGCCGGTCAGCGGTTCTTGTACGCCTCCACGACCTCGACCGGGATGCGGCCACGCTCGGAAATCTTGTAGCCGTTCTTGGTGGCCCATTCCCGGATGGCCCGGTTCTGCTCCCGGTCCATTCCCGAGCCGCCCGGCGTGCCCGCCCGGCGGGGCGCCCGCCCGGTGTCGACGGATCCGCGACCGATCCGCCGGCCAGCGTTGATGTACGGGTCGAGGGCCTTACGCAGTACGCCCGCGTTCTCGTCGGAGACGTCGATGGTGTAGGCCACTCCGTCGAGACTGAACTCGACGGTCCGGTCGGCCTTTCCACCGTCGAGGTCGTCGGTCAGGACCGTGATTACTTTTCTCGCCATCGTCAATTACTCCCTGTGTGGGGCGGGGTGTGGTCAAAGTTTGACGTATCCCACGGCAAATCCGCAACAATACGCGTCGTCCTCATTTCGGCGGGTCGCGTTATCGCGGGAAAACGGCTCGGCGCAAAGCCCAGGGTTCAGTCGCCGAGCAGGCCGGCGTGGCCGGCGAGCGCCGCCGCCTCGGTACGGGTGGATACCCGCAACTTCCGCAGCAGCGCGGCCGTCATCCGCTTCACGGTGCGTTCCGAGACGTGCATCCGTTCGGCGATCTCGACGGTGCTGCGGCCCGCCGCGATGGCCCGCAGCATGGCCCGTTCCTCGTCGTCGAGGTCGACCGGGGCCGTCCGGCCGGGACGCAGCAGCGCGCGCAGCAGGTGCCCCGGCAGCACCGCCCAGCCGTCCAGGACGGCCAGCAGCGGGGGCAGCAACTCCTCCGGCTCGGCGGTCTTCGGCAGGTACGCCTCGGCGCCGGCGCGCAGCGCCTCCAGGGCGGGCGCCGGGTCCTCCGCGCCCGACATGGCCACCACCCGCACCCGGGGCGTGGTGCGCCGGATCGCCGCCACCGCCCGGATCCCGCCCGGTGGCGGCATGTGCAGGTCGACCAGCGCCAGGTCGGGCAGGCAGCGGCTGACCAGCGAGGCGGCGGCCGACGCGTCGCCGGTGGAGCCCACCACCTCCGCCCGCCCGTCGGTCGTGGCCGGCAGCAGCAGTTCCAGCCCGCGGACGAACAGCGGGTGGTCGTCCACGACGGCCAACCGGACGACGGGGGGAGCGGGCATGTCTGGTCCGTTCCCGAGCGGGTACCGATCATGCGGCCGTGGGCCGAACGAGGGAGGTCGGGCGGATGCGCGGACGGCACGGGGGGCGGGGACCGCTGCGGGTGCTCCGGTGGGCGGGGCCCGAACCCGGTCCGGCCGACCCAGCGGCCCTGGACACCGACCCGGAACTGCTGCTGCGCGTGCTCTGCCACGAGTTCCGCACCCCGGTCAGCGCCCTCACCTCGCTCACCCGGACGCTCGCCGACGACCGGGTCCCGCTCACCGGCGACGACCGGCGTGCCATCACCGCGCTGGCCCACGAGCAGGCCGTACACCTGCAGGGCCTGCTGCGCGACGCCGCCGCCGGCACCGGGGCCCTCGCGCCGGCGGCGGACCCGGCGGCGCCGCTGGCGGAGATCCTGCGCGGCGCGGCGGCCCTGGTGCCCCCGCACCGGCGGCTGACCGGGGTGACCCGGCGGGCCGGGGCCTGCCCGGTGCCGCGGCGCCGGACCCGGCAGGTGGTGACCAACCTGGTGGAGAACGCGCTGCGGCACGGCCCGGCCGAGGGCCGGATCGGCATCCACGCCGCGCTCGGCCGCTCCGGTCTGCGCATCGTCGTCACCGACGAGGGGCGGATCGACCCGACCCTCGTCGAGGCGCTGTGCCGGCCCGCTCCCGCCGCCGGGCCCTCCGGGCTCGGGCTGTGGATCGTCCGGCGGCTGCTCGCCGCCGACGGCGGACGCCTGCGCCTGCACCGGCTGCGACCGCGCGGGGTGGCCCTCGAGGTGGTGCTGCCCGCGTCCCCGGCGACAGGTTGACCCCGCCGGGCCGCCGGTTGGCCCGATGGGGCCGACCGGCGCGGGAACCGCCTCGGTGACAGCCCGACCGGCACCGAGGAGGACACGTGTTCAGCCACATCAAGGACCTGCAGTTCGAGGCCAAGCCGGACGGCCCGGACGCCGCGTTCGCCCGCCGGCTCCAGGAGATCCTGGGCGGCAAGTGGGGCGAGATGACCGTCGCCAACCAGTACCTCTACCAGGGCTGGAACTGCCGCCTGCCGGGCAAGTACAAGGACCTGTTCCTCGACGTCGGCACCGAGGAGATGGGCCACGTCGAGATGATCGCCACGATGATCACCCGGCTGCTGGAGAACGCGCCGCTGTCGTTGCAGGAGGCCGCCGCCGACAACCCGATGGTGGGGGCGATCTACGGCGGGTCGAACCCGGCGCACTTCATCCACGGCGGCGGCGGCGCCCTGCCGGCCGACAGCAACGGCGTGCCCTGGAACGGCGCCTTCATCACCGCCAGCGGCAACCTGATGGCCGACTTCCAGCTCAACGTCACCGCCGAGGCGCAGGGCCGGCTCCAGGTGGCCCGGCTGTTCAACATGACCGACGACCCCGGGGTCAAGAACATGCTGCGCTTCCTGCTGGCCCGCGACACCATGCACCAGAACATGTGGATGGCGGCCATCGAGCAGCTCAAGGAGGACGGCCTGGAGGAGATGCCGGTGCCGGACGCGTTCCCCGACTCCAAGGAGTTCACCGAGAAGTTCAGCTACACGTACCTGGACTTCTCGCCGGGCACGGACGCGTCGGAGGGGCGCTGGGCGTCCGGGCCGGCGCCCGACGGCAAGGGCGAGTTCCGCTACGACCACAGCCCGCGCGCGCACGCGCCCGAGCCGGTCCTGCCGCCCGGCGACCCACGGCTCTACGGCACGAACCCGGGCCTCGCCAAGGGCGCCGTCAACAAGGTCAAGAGCAAGCTCACCTGACGTCGTCGCGCCGGGCCGTCCGCGAGCGGCGGGCGGCCCCGTACCCGCAGGAGGTGTGCCGTGACCGAACTCGTGCTCCGTCCGCTCGCGGACGCGTTCATGCAGGTGGGTGTCTACGTCGCCGTCATGGTGGCCTTCTTCGGCTGGCTGCGCTGGCGCTACGGCGACCGGGTCACCGACGGGCTCACCAGCCGACCCCGGCTCGGTCCGCTGGTCGGCGCCCTGCTCGGCGTCAGCCCCGGCTGCGGCGGGGCGATCATCCTGATGCCGCTGTACGCCCGGGGGAAGGTCTCCTTCGGCACTGTGGTCGCCGCGCTGGCGGCCACCATGGGGGACTCGTCGTGGGTGGTGCTCGCCTGGAACCCGGTGTTCGCCCTCCAGATCCACGCGCTGCTCTTCGCGGTCGGCCTGGTGACCGGGTACGTCGTCGACGCACTCGGCATCGACCCGGCCCGTGCGGTCGACCGCCGCGCCGGTGGACGCGGGTGCCAGGCGGGGCGCGCCGGTGGCCTG
>NZ_JBFABB010000179.1:0-10301 GCF_040640035.1 Micromonospora sp. NPDC023633
CCACGTCACCGAGCTGCTCGGCGACCGCGTCGGCGAGCGCGCCCACCTCCGACTCGTCGGTGAGGTCGGCGACGAAGCCGGTCATCCCTCACCGACGTGTGGCAGGGCCTGCTGGACCGCGACGCCGCCGAGTACGCCGTCGTGCACCGGATGCGGCTGCCGCGGACGCTGCTCGGCCTGCTCGCCGGGGCGGCGCTCGGCGTCGCCGGCGCGGTGATGCAGGCGCTGACCCGCAACCCGCTCGCCGACCCCGGCCTGCTCGGCATCAACGCCGGCGCCTCGGCGGCGGTGGCCAGCGGGGCGCTCCTGTTCGGCATCGGCGGCGTCGGCGGCCAGGTGTGGTTCGCGCTGCTCGGCGCGGCGGTCGTGACCGCCGCCGTGTACGCCGTCGGCGGCGGGCGCGGGGCCACCCCCGCCCGGCTGGCGCTGGCCGGCGCGGCGCTCAACGCCACCCTCTACTCGTACGTCAGCGCGGTGATGCTGGTGGACACCGCGTCGCTGGAACGGCTGCGGTTCTGGACGGTCGGCTCGCTGGCCGCCGCCGAACCGTCGGCCGTCCGCACGGTCGCGCCGTTCATGGCGGCAGGCCTGCTGGTCGCCCTGCTCGTCGCGCGCCCGCTCAACGCGCTGGCGCTCGGCGACGACGCGGCGCGCGCGCTCGGCGCCCGCCCGGCCCTGGTCCGGGGCGCGGTCATCGCGGCGGTCACCCTGCTCTGCGGGGCCGCCACCGCCGCCTGCGGGCCGATCGTCTTCGTCGGGCTGCTCGTGCCGCACCTGGTCCGCGCGCTCACCGGGCCGGACCTGCGCTGGCTGCTGCCGTACTGCGCGGTGCTGGCCCCGGTGCTGCTGCTCGGCGCCGACGTGCTGGGGCGGGTGCTGAGCCGCCCCAGCGAACTCCAGGTCGGGCTCGTGACCGCCGTGGCGGGCGGGCCGCTCTTCCTCTGGCTGGTGCGGCGCGGGCAGGTGGCCCACCCGTGATCACCCTCCGCACCCCCGGCAACCTGTCCCTGCGGCTGCGCCCCCGCGCCATCGCCGTCGGCGTCACCTGCGTGCTGCTGGCCCTGGCGCTGAGCGTGCTCGCCATCGGCAGCGGCGACTACCCGATGAGCCCCGCCGACGTGCTGCGCGCCCTCACCGGCCGGGGCACCCCGGCCGAGGAGTTCATCGTCACCGAGCTGCGGCTGCCCCGGGTGGTCACCGCGCTCTGCGTCGGTGCCGCGCTCGCGTTGGCCGGTGCCGTCTTCCAGTCGCTGGTCCGCAACCCGCTGGGCAGCCCCGACATGCTCGGCTTCACCCAGGGCGCGGCGACCGGGGCGCTCGTCGTGGTGGTGGTCGGCGGCAGCAGTGTGGCGCTGGCCTCGTCGGCGGTGGTCGGCGGGCTGGTCACCGGCGCGCTGGTCTACGCGCTGTCCTGGCGGCGCGGCGTGCACGGGTACCGGCTGATCCTGGTCGGCATCGGCACCATGGCGATCCTCACCGGGGTCAACGGCTGGCTGCTCACCCGGGCCCCGCTGATGGACGCCGCCCGCGCCGTGCTCTGGCTCACCGGCAGCCTCGACGGGCGCGGCTGGTCGAACGCGCTGCCGCTGCTGGTCGCGCTGGCGGTGCTGGTGCCCCTCATGCTGGCCGGGTACGGGCCGGCAATGCGGCTGGTCGAGATGGGCGACGACACCGCCGCCGCGCTCGGCGTACGCGTGGAGCGGCTGCGCCTGGTCGTGCTGGCGGCGGCGGTCCTGCTGGTCTCCCTCGCGGCGGCCGCCGCCGGGCCGGTGAACTTCGTGGCCCTCACCGCGCCGCACCTCGCGCGGCGGCTGACCCGGGCGCCGGGGCCGAACCTGCTGCCCTCGGCGGCGGTCGGGGCGGTCCTCCTGGTCGCGGCCGACCAGCTCGCGCTGCGGGTCTTCCCCGGGCACCAGCTGCCGGTCGGCGTGGTGACCGGCGTGCTCGGCGGCGCCTACCTTATCTGGCTGCTGGCCACCGAGCGCCGGGCCGGCCGGCTGTGACCGGGCGAGGCCGGCGGGCCGCCCACGACGAGAACGGAGCACCGAGCATGCAGTCCCGGCTGAGCGGCACCGCGATGACCCTCGCCTACGAGCGGCGGACCGTCGCGCGGGACCTGAGCGTCGCCGTGCCCGACCGGTCCTTCACGGTAATCATCGGCCCCAACGCCTGCGGCAAGTCCACCCTGCTGCGGGCCCTGTCCCGGCTGCTGAAGCCGGCCGCCGGGGCGGTGCTGCTCGACGGCGAGGACATCCACCGGCTGCCGGCGCGGAACGTGGCGCGCACCCTCGGCCTGCTGCCGCAGACGTCCGTCGCGCCGGACGGCATCGGCGTCGCCGAACTCGTCGCCCGCGGCCGGTACCCGCACCAGGGGCTGCTGCGGCAGTGGTCGCGCGAGGACGAGCGGGTGGTCACCGAGTCGATGGCCGCCACCGGGGTCGCCGACCTCGCCGACCGCACCGTCGACGAGCTCTCCGGCGGGCAGCGGCAGCGGGTGTGGATCGCGATGGCGCTGGCCCAGCAGACCCCCCTGCTGCTGCTCGACGAGCCGACCACCTACCTGGACATCGCCCACCAGATCGAGATCCTCGACCTCTGCGCCCGGCTGCACGAGGAGCAGGGCCGCACGCTCGTGGCGGTGCTGCACGACCTCAACCACGCCGCCCGGTACGCGACGCACCTGATCGCGATGCGCGAGGGGAAGGTGGTCGCGGCCGGCCCGCCCCGGGAGGTGGTCACCGCCGAACTGGTCGAGGAGGTCTTCCGGCTGCCGTGCCGCGTGATCGACGACCCGGAGAGCGGCACCCCCCTGGTGGTCCCCGCCGCCCGCCGCCGGGCCGGGGCCGCCGCGAGCACCCCGACGGTCACGGCCGCCGGCGGGTGACGGGCGTGGGCGCCGCCGGCCCGCGGCACCGGCCGGCCGGCGGCGCGCCGGGAGCCGACGTACTCGCGCATCGACCGCAATCACCGTACGGTGGCACACGATGCGTGATCTCGCCAGCACCTACCGCCAGGACGTCGACGGCTTCGGCCGGGTGACGATCCGCCCCGTCGACCCCGACACCGACATCGACCTGATCCACGCCTGGGTCAGCCAGGAACGCGCCCGGTTCTGGGGCATGCGCGACGCCGGCCGGGAGCGGGTCGAGGAGATCTACCGCTACCTGGACTCGCTCCCCACCCACCACGCCTGGCTGACGCACCGCGACGGCACGCCGGTCGCCCTGTTCCAGACCTACGAGCCGACCGCCGACCCGGTCGGCGAGTGCTATCCGGTCCAGCCCGGCGATCACGGGGCCCACCTGCTGATCGGCCCGCCCGGCGCGGTCGAGCGGGGCTTCACGGGCACCCTGTTGCGCGTGTTCCTCGACTTCGTCTTCGCCGACCCGCGGCACCGACGCGTCGTGATGGAACCGGACGCGCGCAACGAGAAGGCGGTCGACCGGCTGCTGCGCACCGGCTTCGTCGCCGGGCCGCTGGTCGACCTCGACGGCAAGCGGGCCCGGCTGCTCTTCCTCGACCGGGAGACGTTCGAGGCCGGCCGGCCCTGACCGGGACGGCCCACGGGTCCCGCGCGGCACCGCACGTGGCTGGCGTCGTGACCTGCGCTCCCCGGGCGGGCGACCGCCCGGGGAGCGCCGGAAGCCCCGCCGCCCGCAGGCGCCTCAGCCCTGCAGCCAGCGGTGGATGCACTGCAACAGGTCGGCGGCGTCGACCGGCTTCGTGACGTAGTCGCTGGCGCCGGAGGAGATGCTCTTCTCCCGGTCGCCGTGCATCGCCTTCGCGGTCACCGCGATGATCGGCAGGTCGGCGTAGCGGGGCATGGCGCGGATCGCCGCCGTCGCGGCGTAGCCGTCCATCTCCGGCATCATCACGTCCATCAGCACGAGGTCGATGTCGTCGTGGCGCATCAGCGTCTCGATGCCCTGCCGGCCGTTCTCCGCGTAGACCACGTCGAGCCCGTGCAGCTCCAGGATGTTGGTCAGCGCGAAGACGTTGCGCGCGTCGTCGTCCACCACCAGCACCTTGCGGCCGGCCAGGTCGTCCGGCAGGGCGTCGACGGCGGGCCGGACGTCGGGCACCACCGGCGCGAACGGCAGCACCCGCTCCGGGGTCACCGCCGTGAGGTGCAGGGCGATCCGCTCGCGCAGGTCGTCCAGGCTGCGCAGGACCTCCAGCGGCCGCTCGTGGGCCAGCGCCTGCAACAGGGCCTGCGCGCCGGACGGCAGCGGGTGGCCGTGGTACGCCAGCACGGGCACCCCGCGCAGCGCCGGGTCGTCGTGCAGCGCCTTCAACAGGGTCGTACCGCCCTCGTCGGGCAGGTCGAGCTGGAGCACCAGGACATGGTGCCGCCTCCCGGCGAGCGCCTCCAACGCCGAGGCCACGTCCACCGCGGTGGAGATCTCCACCGGCGGGTGCGCGTCGCCCAGGTCCGCCGCGACGCCCTGGGCGAGCAGCGTCAGCAGCCCCTTGTCGTGGCGCTCCAGCACCAGCATCCGCCGGACCTCGCCGGGCTGGAGGGTCACGGCCGGCGGCAGCGTGGCCGGCGGCACCCAGGGCAGCGCGCCGGCCCGACCGGATGCCGCGAACGGGCCGGTCGGGCGGTCCTCCGTGGCCGCTCCGTCGCCGGTCCCGGCGGGCACCGGCCCGACGGGCAGGTAGAGGGTGAACGTGCTGCCCTGGCCGAGCACGCTGTGCGCCCGGATCCGGCCGCCGAGCAGGTGGGCGATCTCCCGGCTGATGGACAGCCCGAGGCCCGTGCCCCCGTACCGCCGGCTGGTCGTGCCGTCGGCCTGCTGGAACGCGTCGAAGATGGCGGTCAGGTGCTGCTCGGCGATGCCGATGCCGGTGTCGATCACCCGGAACGCGAGGACGGTGTCCGTCTGGGCGAGCCCCTCGGGCAGCTCGCCCGGCGCGGCCCGCTCGATCCGCAGCCGCACCCGCCCCTTCTCGGTGAACTTGACCGCGTTGGAGACGAGGTTGCGCAGCACCTGCCGCAGCCGCTGCTCGTCGGTGTGCAGCTCGCTCGGCACGCCCGGCCCGGTGCTGATCTCCAGCTCCAGGCCCCGGGGCGTCGTCAGCGGCCGGAAGGTGGCGTCGACGTAGTCGCGCAGCGCGGCCAGCTCAAACGTCTCCGGGTTGATGTCCATCTTCCCGGCCTCCACCTTGGACAGGTCGAGGATGTCGTTGATGAGCTGGAGCAGGTCGGTGCCGGCCGAGTGGATGACGGTGGCGTACTCAACCTGCTTGGCGGTCAGGTTGCGGTTCGGGTTCTGCGCGAGCAGTTGGGCGAGGATGAGCAGCGAGTTCAGCGGCGTACGCAGCTCGTGGCTCATGTTGGCGAGGAACTCCGACTTGTACTTGGAGGCCAGCGCGAGCTGCTGGGCGCGGGCCTCCAGTTCCTGCCGGGCCTGCTCGATCTCGGAGTTCTTCGTCTCGATGTCGTGGTTCTGCCGGGCCAGCAGGGCCGCCTTGTCCTCCAGCTCGGCGTTGGAGCGCTGGAGCTCCTCGGAGCGGGCCTGCAACTCCTCCGAGCGGGCCTGCAGCTCGGCGGCGAGGCGCTGCGACTCGGTGAGCAGCACGTCGGTACGGGCGTTGGCGACGATGGTGTTGACGTTGACGCCGATGGTCTCGGTCAACTGGTCGAGGAAGTCGCGCTGCACCTCGGTGAAGCGGCTCATGCTGGCCAGCTCGATGACGCCGAGCACCTGGTCCTCGAAGAGGATCGGCAGCACCACCAGGTGCAGCGGGGCGGCGGCGCCGAGGCTGGAGGAGACGGTGACGTAGTCGGCCGGCACGGCGTCCACCACGATGGCCCGCTTGCTCACCGCGGCCTGCCCGACGAGCGAGTCGCCGAGGGCGTAGCGGCGGCCGGAGGTGTCGTGCCCGTACCCGCCGACCACCCGCAGGCCCGTCCCGCCGGGGCCGTCGTCCACCAGCAGGAACGTGCCGAGCTGCGCGGAGACCAGCGGGGCCAGCTCGTTCATCACCAGGCCGGCGACCACGTCCAGGTCGCGGTGGCCCTGCATCAGCCCGGCGATGCGGGCCAGGTTGGTCTTGAGCCAGTCCTGTTCCTGGTTGGTCCGGGTGGTCTCGCGCAGCGACTCCACCATGGAGTTGATGTTGTCCTTCAGCTCGCCGACCTCGCCGGGGGCGTCCACGGTGATGGAGCGGGTCAGGTCGCCGGTGGCCACGGCGCTGGTCACCTCGGCGATGGCGCGCACCTGGCGGGTGAGGTTCCCGGCCAGCTCGTTGACGTTCTCGGTGAGCCGCTTCCAGGTGCCGGAGACGCCCTCGACCTCGGCCTGGCCGCCGAGGCGGCCCTCGCTGCCGACCTCCCGGGCCACCCGGGTCACCTCGGCCGCGAACGACGACAGCTGGTCCACCATCGTGTTGATGGTGGTCTTCAGCTCCAGGATCTCGCCACGCGCGTCGACGTCGATCTTCTTGGTCAGGTCGCCCTGGGCCACCGCGGTGGTGACCTGGGCGATGTTGCGCACCTGGCCGGTGAGGTTGTTCGCCATCGAGTTGACGTTGTCGGTGAGGTCCTTCCAGGTGCCGGCCACGTTGGGCACCCGCGCCTGGCCGCCGAGGCGGCCCTCGGTGCCCACCTCCCGGGCCACCCGGGTCACCTCGTCGGCGAAGGCGCCGAGCGTGCCGACCATCGTGTTGATGGTCTGGGCGAGCACGGCCACCTCGCCCTTGGCCTCCACGGTGATCTGCCGGCTCAGGTCGCCCTGGGCGACGGCGGTGGCGACCAGCGCGATCGAGCGCACCTGGTTGGTGAGGTTGTTGGCCATCTCGTTGACGTTGTCGGTGAGGTCCTTCCAGGTCCCGCCGACGTTGGACACCCGGGCCTGGCCGCCCAGGCGGCCCTCGGTGCCCACCTCCCGGGCCACCCGCGTCACCTCGTCGGCGAACGCGGAGAGCTGGTCGACCATCGTGTTGATGGTCTCCTTCAGCGCCAGGATCTCGCCGCGCGCGTCGACCCGGATCTTCTGGGTCAGGTCGCCCTTCGCCACGGCGGTGGTCACCTCGGCGATGCTGCGCACCTGGGCGGTGAGGTTGTCCGCCATGACGTTGACCGACTCGGTGAGGTCCTTCCAGGTGCCGGAGACGCCCTTGACGTCCGCCTGGCCGCCGAGGCGGCCCTCGGTGCCCACCTCCCGGGCCACCCGCGTCACCTCGTCGGCGAACGACGACAGCTGGTCCACCATCGTGTTGATGGTGTTCTTCAGCTCCAGGATCTCGCCGTGCGCGGTGACGGTGATCTTCTGCGACAGGTCGCCCCGGGCCACCGCCGTGGCCACCTGCGCGATGCTGCGCACCTGGTCGGTGAGGTTGACCGCCATCGAGTTCACCGAGTCGGTGAGGTCGCGCCAGGTGCCCGCGACGCCGCTGACCTGGGCCTGACCGCCGAGCCGCCCGTCGGTGCCGACCTCGCGGGCCACCCGGGTCACCTCGTCGGCGAACGACGACAGCTGGTCCACCATGGTGTTGATGGTGCTCTTGAGCTCCAGGATCTCGCCCCGGGCGTCGACGGTGATCTTCTGCGACAGGTCGCCGCGGGCCACGGCGGTGGTGACCTGGGCGATGTTGCGGACCTGGCTGGTCAGGTTGCCGGCCATGAAGTTCACCGAGTCGGTGAGGTCGCGCCAGGTGCCGGCCACCCCGGGCACCTCGGCCTGGCCGCCCAGGCGGCCCTCGCTGCCGACCTCCCGGGCCACCCGCGTCACCTCGTCGGCGAACGACGACAGCTGGTCCACCATCGTGTTGATGGTGATCTTCAGCTCCAGGATCTCGCCGCGCACGTCGACGGTGATCTTCTGCGACAGGTCGCCCCGGGCCACCGCCGTGGCCACCTCGGCGATGTCGCGGACCTGGTCGGTCAAGTTGCCCGCCATGGCGTTGACCGAGTCGGTGAGGTCCTTCCAGGTGCCCGACACACCGGGCACCTCCGCCTGCCCGCCGAGCTGCCCCTCCGTGCCCACCTCCCGGGCCACCCGGGTCACCTCGGAGGTGAACAGCGACAGCTGGTCCACCATGCCGTTGAAGACGGTGGCGATCTCCCCGAGCAGGCCGTCGGCGTCCTCCGGCAACCGGGTGCCGAAGTCGCCGTCCCGCACCGCCGTGAGGCCGGCCAGCAACTGCCGGAGCCCCGGGTCGGCCATCGCCGCGGTGCCACCGGCCGCCGGCCTGCGCCGCGACGCCGTCTTCTCGACCACCACAACCACCTCGCGGAGCAGCCGGGGGCCCGCCCGCCGGCACAACATGGACCGCGCAAGTATGCACAGCCCCGTCGCCGCCCGCGCGTGCACCGCCGCCCCGCGACGCCCCCCGCCCGGCGGGTCCGCCGCCCGGCGGTGACCAGCACGGTTACCGAGGGCTCGGCGCGGGTAGAGGCGACGCTCGAACCGGTCCCACCGGGACGGGGGACTCGCCGGGGCGGTCCTCGACGCCGGCCCGACGAACGGGTCCGCCGTGGAGGGCGCCCCACCGGAAAGGGGTGCGGACGGTGCGGCAGTGGTGGCGGGGCGTGGGCGGACGGATCCGGCGCGACGGCGTGACGGTGGTCGAGTTGACCCTCGCCGCGACCGTGGCCTGGGTCCTCGCCGCCCGGGTGATCGGGCACCCGGACCCGTTCTTCGCCCCCACGGCCGCGCTGGTCGTCCTCGGCGAGGGGCGGGGGCAGCGGGTCCGGCAGACAGTGGAGATCCTGCTCGGGGTCGCGGCCGGCGTGCTCGTCGCCGAGCTGCTGGTGTACGCGCTCGGCCCGGGCACCGGCACCATCCTCCTGGTCCTGCTGCTGACCACCGGCCTGATGGTGGCGATCGGGGCGCGCACCACCCTCGTGGTGCAGGCGGCGGTCTCCGCCATGTACCTGGTGGCGGTCGCCGCGCCCAGCGGCACGCTGATGCCGTTCCGGTTCGTCGACGCGCTGATCGGCGGCGCGGTCGCGTTGGCCGCGAGCCAGCTCCTGGTGGCCCGCGACCCGCTCGCCCCGCTGGTCGTGCAGGCCCGGCAGAGCTTCGCCGACCTGGCCGAGGTGCTCGACGAGCTCGACGGCGCGCTCGCCCGGTGCGACGAGACCGCCGCGCGGGCGGCGCTGGACCGGGCCCGGCAGTTGGACGACTGCGTGGACCGGCTGCGCACGGCGGTCCGGGCCACCGGGGAGACGCTGCGGTTCCGGGTCCGCCGGCGGCGGCACGTCGGGCAGGTACGGGATGTGGAGGCGACCACCCGGCAGCTGGACTACGCCGTCCGCAACGTCCGGGTGCTGGCCCGCGCCGGGGTGACGCTGACCCGGCTGCGCACCGGGACGCCGCCGGAGCTGGGCGACGCGGTCCCCGCCCTGGCCGCCGCCGTACGCGCCGCGGGCGAGGCGGTGGCGACCGACCTGACCGGCGAGGACGCCGACCGCCACGCGGGACGGGCCGACGAGGCGGCCATGACGGCGGTACAGGTCGCCGGCCGGCTGCTCGCGTCCGATCCGGCGCTGCCCGTCACGATGATCGTCGGTCAGATCCGGGCGACCGCCATCGACCTACTGCGCGGGGTCGGCCACGACGACGTCGCCGTGCTGGACCGGGTGGACCGGGCGCTCGGGGTGCTGCCCGCCCAGCCCGCGTCGCAAGGCTCGGGCTGCGCGTAGCCGGCCGGCACGACGTCGCCGAGCTGGCGGGCCCGCGCCGGGCGGGCCGCCGGCGGGGCGTCCGCACGCCCGGTCGCCCCGTCAGCGGGGTGCCACGAGGCCGGCGTAGTCGTCGGCGGTGAGGGGTCGCCGGGACAGCTGCCCGTCGGCGCGCGGCACCCCCAGCGGGGCCCCGCCCCGGAAGAAGGCCACGGTGTCGACGTCGGAGCGGGCGGTCAGGGTGCAGACGATCTGCCCGAAGGCGAGGACCTCGTCGCTGCGGCCCGTCTCGTCGCCGGCCCCGCCGAGGTCCACGTCGACCTCGTTGCCCCGCGGCCGGGCGGCGGCGAGCGGCACGGCCCCGGGCAGGGCCGTCGTGAGGCCGCTCTCGCGTTCGACGGTGGTGGGGCCGGCCAGCAGGTGCTGGAGCTGGGCGTCGACGGTGGGCGTGCCGTCGACCCGACGCTCGACGCGGACCAGCCGGTCGTCCCGTACGAAGCAGAGGGTCTCCGTCGTTCGCCCCGCCGTCAGGGTGGGGGTCGGCGTCGCGACGACCGCCCCCGGCGAGGGGAACGGCCCGGGTGGGGGCGCCACGGCGCGCGGGGCGTTCTCGGTCGGGACGCCGCACCCGCCGAGCAGCCCGAGGACGACGAGCGCGCCGCCGACGGCG
>NZ_JBFABB010000180.1:0-10234 GCF_040640035.1 Micromonospora sp. NPDC023633
AGTACGTCGACCAGGTCCGCGACCTGCTGCGCCCCGGCACCCGGGTGCTCGCCAGCGGGCTCGGCGCCGAGGAGGAGCGGGCCCGCGCCGCCGTGGCCGAGGCGACCGCCGGGCACGCCGTGGCGCTGGTCGGCTCCGGCGACGCCGGCGTGTACGCGATGGCCAGCCCCGCCCTGGAGTACGCCGACGAGCGGATCGACGTGGTCGGCGTGCCCGGGGTGACCGCCGCGCTGGCCGCCGGGGCCCTGCTCGGCGCGCCGCTCGGCCACGACCACGCCTACCTGAGCCTGTCCGACCTGCACACGCCGTGGGAGGTCATCGCCCGCCGGGTGGCCGCCGCGGCCGAGGGCGACTTCGTGGCGCTGCTCTACAACCCGCGCAGCCGGGCCCGCGACTGGCAGCTCGGCGCGGCGCTGGCGGCCTTCGCCGCGCACCGGCCGCCGGACACCCCGGTCGGGGTGGTGCGCAACGCCAGCCGGGCCGGCGAGCGGGTGCACCTGGCCACCCTGGCCACCCTCGACCCGGCGCTGGTCGACATGTACAGCGTCGTGGTGGTGGGCAGCAGCCAGACCCGGATCGTCGCCGGCCGGATGGTCACCCCAAGGGGGTACCGGTGGCGGCCGTGACCATCGGCGCCTGCCAGGGCTGCGGCGCCTGCCTGCTCACCTGCCCCACGCACGCGATCCGGCCGGTGCCCGGCGGCCTCGCCGTCCGGGCGGACCGCTGCACCGGCTGCCTGGAATGCCTGGAGATCTGCCCGGTGGACGCGATCCGCGCCACGGACACCGACGAACGTGGAGGGAACCGATGAGTTCGACCGCGCTCAACGCCGCACCACCGGCCGGCCCGTGGAGCCGCGCCGAACGGCTGCGCCTCGGCGGCATCGTGCTGGCCGTCGCCGTGCTGCACGTCGCCGGCTGGAGCCTCTACCTGTACTGGAACGACCAGCCCGCCGCGGCCGGCGGCCTCGCCGGGGCCGGCACGCTGGCGTACCTGCTCGGGGTGCGGCACGCCTTCGACGCCGACCACATCGCGGCGATCGACGACACCACCCGGCTGATGCTGCTGCGCGGGCGGCGCCCGGTCGGCGTCGGCTTCTTCTTCGCGCTCGGGCACAGCGCGGTGGTGCTGCTGCTGGCCCTGATCGTCGGCCTCGCCTCGGCCAACCTCACCGGGCCCGGGCTGGCCGAGGCGCGCGAGGTGGGCGCCACCGTGGCGGTCGTCACCGCCACCGTGTTCCTCGCCCTGGTCGCGGCGCTCAACGCGGCGGTGCTGGCCGGCCTGGCCCGGCTCTGGCGCCGGCTGCGCCACGGCGAGCTCGACGAGCGGGAACTGGACCTGCACCTGCTCAACCGGGGGCTGGTGCAGCGCGTCCTCGGCTCCCGGGCCCGGGCGCTGGTGCGCTCCTCCTGGCACATGGCGCCGGTCGGGTTCCTCTTCGGCCTCGGCCTGGAGACCGCCAGCGAGGTGACCCTGCTCGCCCTGTCGGCGAGCACGGCCGCCGCCGGCGGGCTGCCGGTGCTCGCCCTGCTGACCCTGCCGCTGCTCTTCGCGGCCGGCATGTCCGCCATGGACACCGCCGACAGCCTGCTGATGAGCCGCGCCTACTCGTGGGCGTACCGGCAGCCGGCCCGCCGGCTCTACTACAACCTGGCCACCACGGCCGTGACGGTGCTGGTCGGCGCCCTCGTCGCCAGCGTCTACGCGGCCGGCCTGCTCGTCGACCACCTCGGGGTGTCGGCGCTGGCCGGGTACGCAGGGATCGCCGGGCACTTCGAGCAACTCGGGTACGCCGTCGTGGTCCTGTTCGTGCTCGCCTGGGCCGGAGCGGTGGCGCTGTGGAAGCTGGGCCGCTACGACCAGCGCTACGGCGCCGCCGCGACGGAGGTGCGGTCGTGAGCCGGGTCGTGCACCCCATCGAGCGGGAGTCCTACCGCATCCTGCGCTCCCGCGTCGACCTCACCCACCTGCCGCCGCTGACCCGGGCCGTCACCGAGCGGGTGGTGCACGCCAGCGCCGACCTCGACTACGTCACCGACCTGGTCTGCGACGAGGCGGCACTGGCCGGCGGGCTGGCCGCCCTGCGCGCCGGCGCGCCGGTGGTCACCGACGTGGCGATGGTCGCCGCGGGCATCACCGGCCGGGAGACGGTCTGCCCGGTCGCCGAGCCCGCCGCCGCCGAGCTGGCCCGCGCGGCCGGGATCACCCGGTCGGCGGCGGCGGTGCGGATCGCCCTGGACCGGGTCGGCCCCGGCGCGGTGTGGGTGGTCGGCTGCGCGCCGACCGCACTGGAGGAACTGATCACCCTGGACGCCCGGCCGGCGCTGGTCGTCGGGCTGCCGGTGGGCTTCGTCGGCGCCGCCGAGTCGAAGGCGGCGCTGCGGGCCAGCGGCCTGCCCGGAGTGTCCAACCGGGGCGAGAAGGGCGGCTCGGCGGTCGCCGCCGCCGCCCTCAACGCCCTGCTGTACGTGGAGGAGGAGCATTGAGCGCTCTGGTCATCGTCGGGCACGGCACGCGCAGCGCGGCCGGGGTCGACCAGTTCGTCGCGTTCGTCGAGCGGGTGCGTCGCCGCGCCGCCGGCACCCTCGGCGACGTCGAGGGCGGCTTCATCGAGCTGTCCCGGCCGCCGCTCACCGACGCGGTCGGCGCGCTCGTCGCGCGGGGGCACCGCGCGCTGGTCGCGCTGCCGCTGGTGCTGACCGCCGCCGGGCACGGCAAGGGCGACATCCCCGCCGCGCTGGCCCGCGAGCGGGAGCGCCACCCCGGCCTCAGCTACGTCTACGGCCGGCCGCTGGGCCCGCACCCGCTGCTGCACACCGCCCTGGAGCAGCGCATCGACGCCGCCCTCGCCGGCGACGACCGGGCCGGCACCTGGGTGGCGCTGATCGGGCGCGGCTCCACCGACCCGGACGCCAACGCCGAGGTCGCCAAGGTGGCCCGGCTGCTCTGGGAGGGGCGTGGCTACGCCGGCGTCGAGCCGGGCTTCGTCTCGCTCGCCGAGCCCTCGGTGCCGGCGGTGCTGGACCGGCTGCGCCGGCTCGGCGCCCGACGGATCGTCGTCGCGCCGTACTTCCTCTTCGCCGGGGTGCTGCCGGACCGGATCGTCGCGCAGTCGGCCGCGTTCGCCGCCGCCCACCCCGACCTGGACGTGCGGGTGGCCGACCTGATCGGCGACTGCGACGCCCTCGCCGACCTGGTCCTCGAACGGCACGCCGAGGCGCGCCGCGGGGACATCCGGATGAACTGCGACACCTGCGCGTACCGGGTCCTGATGCCGGGCTTCGCCGACAAGGTGGGCCGGCCGCAGACCCCGCACGACCACCCCGACGACCCGGTCGACGGCCACGGCCACGGCCACCACCACCACGACCACGACCACCACGGCCACGACCACGGCCAGCACGGGCACGGGTCGGGTCACCGCCACGGGCCCGGCCCGCGTCCGGGTCAGGTCGCCGTGGTCGGTGGCGGGCCCGGGCCGGACGACCTGATCACCGTACGGGGCAGGGCGCTGCTGGACGCGGCGGACGTGGTGGTGGTCGACCGGCTCGCCCCGCGGGGACTGCTCGCCGGGCTGCGCCCGGGGGTGGAGGTGGTCGACGCGGCGAAGGTGCCGCGGGGACCCGCGATGGGGCAGGACGCGATCAACGCCACCCTCGTCGCGCACGCCCGCGCCGGGCGGCGGGTGGTCCGGCTCAAGGGCGGCGACCCGTACGTCTTCGGGCGTGGCCACGAGGAGGTGCAGGCCTGCGTGGCCGCCGGGGTGGACGTGACCGTGGTCCCCGGGGTGACCAGCGCGGTCGCGGCGGCGGCCCTGGCGGGGGTGCCGGTCACCCACCGGGGCGTCGCGCACGACGTCACCGTCGTCTCCGGGCACCTGCCGCCCGGGCATCCCGACTCGCTGGTCGACTGGGCGGCGCTGGGCCGGGCCCGGGGCACCCTGGTGCTGCTGATGGCCGTGGACACCGTCGACAAGATCGCCGCGGTGCTGGTCGAGCACGGCCGGGCCCCGGACACCCCGGTCCTCGCGGTGCAGGACGCCGGGCATCCCGACCAGCGCGCCGTGACCGCCCGGCTGGACGAGATCGGCGCGGTGGCCGCCCGCGAGCGGATCGCCCCGCCGGCCGTCTTCGTCCTCGGCCCGGTGGTCGACCTGCGCCTCTCCGCCGAGCCGCCGGACCCGGGCCGCTGACGCCACCGCTCAGCCGGTGACGACCCGGGCCAGGGCGACGCCGGCGGTGGCGGCGGCGAGGCCGGCGGCCACGCTGGACAGCACGTTGACCAGCGCGAGGAACCGCCGGCCCCGGCGCGCCAGCCGCAGCGTCTCGTAGCCGAAGGTGGAGTACGTGGTCAGCGCGCCGCAGAAGCCGGTGCCGAGCAGCGCGCCGGCGGCCGGGCCGACGGGCAGCCCGACCAGGAGGCCGAGCAGCAGCGACCCGGCCACGTTGACGGTCAGCGTGCCCCACGGGTAGGCGCTGCCGAGCCGGGCCTGCACCGCCCGGTCGGTGAGGTAGCGCAGGGGCGCGCCGACGGCGGCGCCGAGCGCGATCAGCAGGACGGTCACCGGCCGGCCCCGGGCCCCGGCCGGCCGAGGCGGGCGGCGCCGAGCAGCCGGCCGGTGACGGCGTCGCCGAGCCAGACGGCGACCAGCGCGCCGAGCAGGGTCGCGGCCAGGTAGCCCAGGGCGACCTCCGGCGCGCCGGCGTCGAACGCCAGCCGGACGTCCACCGTGTACGTGGCGAAGGTGGTGTAGCCGCCGAGCACCCCCACGCCGAGGAACGGGCGCAGCAGCGGTCGGCGACCGCCGGAGCGGTCCAGCACCGCCATCAGGACGCCGATCAGCAGGCACCCGGTCAGGTTGACGGCGAAGGTCGCCCACGCGAAGCCCACCGGGCCGTGCGGGACGGCGTGCTGGAGGCCGGCCCTGGCCAGGGCGCCGAGCGCGCCCCCGGCCGCGACGCAGCCGAGCACCGCGCCGGGGCGGGCGGCCAGCTCGCCCCGGTCGGCGGGTACGCGCAGGTCGACGTCGGGGTCGACGCGCGGATCCGGTCCGGTCACCTCGCCCTCCCCGCCGGTGCCACGGGCAGGGCCTCCGGTGTGCGCCGTCAGCCTAGCGCCCGGCGCGGCGGTCGTCGGGGCGTCAGCGCACCCCGGCGACGGCGGCGTCGGGGCCGCCCCGCCACACCGTGCCCACCTCGGCGAAACCGGCGGCGGTCAGCGCGGAGAGGTGCCAGGAGATCGGCGGGTTCCACTCCGGGCTGTGCCCGGTGGGGTAGATGGCGTGCCGCTGCGCGACGAGCGGTCGCAGTGCCGGATCGGCCTCCGCCCGTTCCCACCAGTCCGCCCAGGACAGCGCGGCGCCGGCGGCGAACCGGGCCGCCCGCCGGTCCCGCGCCCGGTCGAGCAGGCGCTTGGTGAGCTGCGGCAGCGCGTCGTCGGGCATGTGGTCGGCGTTGACCAGGATCCCGCCCGGCCGCAGCAGGGCGCGCAGCTCGGCGTAGAGCCGTTCGAGCCGCTCGGCCGGCAGCCAGTGCAGCGCGGTGGCGGTGAGGACGGCGTCGTAGTCGCGGTGGGGGAGCGCGGCGTGCCAGTCGGGCCGGCCCAGGTCGGCGGTGACGACGGTGACCCGGTCCCCGAGCGAGGCGCGGGCGAGGGCGAGCAGCGCCGGGTCGAGGTCCACCAGGGTCACCTCGGCGTCGGGGAAGCGGCGCAGCGTCCGGTCGGAGATGGTGCCGGTGCCGCCGGCCAGGTCGAGCAGCCGCAGCCGGTCGTCGTCGCGGACCGCGTCGACCGCGTCGAGCATCGCCGTGAACCGGTGCTCCCGGTCCGGCAGGTACGCCTCCTGCTGGCGGTCCCAGCTCTCCTGCCAGGCCGCGACATCGTCGAGGTAAGGACTCATGCGGATCAGGCTAGTTACAGCGGCGGGGCGCGTCCAGGGGTTGTTGCCAGATATTTGCAACAACCAGGAACTGGCAGGAAGGGGGCCGGGTGGCGCACGCGCCACGCCGACGCGCCGTTTTGCCGGGGATGTGCCGGGGCATAGGGCCCCTACCTGGGGATTCATCGAAAGGGGGATCGCGATGGCCGACACGACGACGGCGTCCGGCGCGCGTCCGGCCGGGAACACGTTCCGGGGCGGGCGGTCGGGCGGCCGGGCGGAGGGGCCGCCGTTCCGCAGGCCGAGGTGGCCCAGGGCGTACTCGTTCGCGCTGGTGACCGGGGCGCTGTTCCTGCTCTCCTGGATCGCGCAGTTCGTCTTCCAGGCCACCGCGGCGAGCAACGAGGCGAGCCAGCACGGCCAGCCCTTCGCCTGGGCCGACTTCCTGCCGCAGTTCCTCGCCTCCACCTTCGAGAACTGGCAGTCCGAGTTCCTCCAGCTGATCTGGCAGGCGGCGGGGCTGGCCCTGTTCTACCACTGGGGTTCCTCGCAGTCCCGCGAGTCCGACGAGCGGATCGAGGCGAAGCTGGACGCGCTGCTGCGCGAGCGGAACCTGGACCCGGAGAACCCGTGACCCCGGCGCGACGCCACTGACCGGCCCGCCGACGCCCGCCGGGCGGTCGAGAAGCGGCACGACGCTGCCCGCCGGCCGGCACGGCCGCCGCTGGTGGCGGGCGCGCGGGCCGGCGTACGGTACCAAGATCGGCGGTCGAGGGGACCGTCCCGGACGGGGTGGAGCGGTCGATGGCGGGACGCGGTGGATCGTCGGCCGGCGGCGGGGCGGCGGAGGTGGCCGGGCGCAACGCCGCGTACGACATGTTCGCCGCCGACGTCGCCTCCCGAGGGCTCGGCATCGAGCTGGTGGACGCCGCCGACGGCGCGGCGGTGGCCCGGATGCGGGTGACCGGCGCGATGGTCAACGGCCACGCCATCGCCCACGGCGGGTTCGTGTTCCTGCTCGCCGACACCGCCTTCGCGCTGGCCTGCAACAGCCACGGCCCGGCCACCGTCGCCGCCGGCGGCGAGATCACCTTCGTCCGTCCCGCCCGCGAGGGGAACCTGCTGACGGCGCACGCCACCGAGCGCACCCGGTACGGCCGCAGCGGCATCTACGACGTCACCGTCACCCGGGACGACGGCGCGGTGGTGGCCGAGTTCCGGGGCCGCAGCCGCACCCTGCCCCCGACCGCCGGCTGAGCCCTGTCGGCTGAGCCCCGCCGCGGCTGGGCCCCGCCGCCGGTTGGGGTCGCCCGGCCGGTGCCCCCACGACGGGCTCCGCCGCGGCTAGCATCGGCGCGGTGCGAGTACTCGTGGTCTCCGCGCCGTTGATCGGGCACGTCGCCCCGCTGCTGCCGCTGGCCGCCGCGCTGCGTGACGCCGGGCACGAGGTGCTCGTCGCCACCGCCGCCGACGGCCTGCGGGCGGCGCGGCCCGGGGTGCCGGCGCGCGACGTCGCGCCGGCGTTCGACTTCGGACGGATCGCCCGTGGCGTGCTGCTGCGCCATCCGCTGATCGCCCGGGCCGAGCTGGCCGGCACCGGCGGCACCCGCGGTGCCGGGCTGCTCTTCGGCGCGGTCAACGACCAGCTCGCCGACGGGGTGGTCGCCGTCGCCAGGGAGTGGAAACCCGACCTGGTGATCCACGAGCCGTTCGCGGTGGCGGGGGCCCTCGCCGCCGCGACGCTCGGCGTGCCCGCCGTACGCCAGGAGAACGCCCTCTTCGACGGCCGCGAGCTGGCCCGGGCCACCCTGGCGCGGCTGGGTCCGGCCCTGCGCCGGCACGGCCTGACCGAGCTGCCGCCGCCAGCCGCTGCCATCGCCGTCGCCCCGCCCAGCCTGCTGCGTCAGGACGGCTGGCCGATGCGCTACGCCTCCGCCGCCGGCGGCGAGCTGCCGGACTGGCTGCGCGAGCCGGGGGAGCGGCCACGGGTGCTGGTCAGCCGCAGCACCGTCGCCGGCCCGGGCAGCGCCGGGCCGATGCCGGCCGTCGTCGCCGCCGCCGACCGGGTCGACGCCGAGTTCGTGCTGGTCCGCCCCGACGCGCGGCTGGCCCGCCGGGCGCTGCCCGGCAACGTGCGTACGGTCGACTGGGTCCCGATCCCCGCGGCCCTGCCGATGAGCGTGGCGCTGGTCCACCACGGCGGCGCGGGCAGCGTCCTCAGCGCGCTGATCGCCGGGGTGCCGCAGCTCGCCACCGTCGGGGCGGGCGACCGGCGGCACAACGCCGAGCTGGTGGCCGCGCGCGGGGCCGGCATCGCGGTCCGGACCCGCGACATCACCGCCGACACCCTGACCCGGCTCGTCACCGACACCGCGCTGCGCGATGCGGCGCGGCAGGTCGGCGCCGAGATCGCCGCCATGCCCGCGCCGAGCGAGCTGGTGCGGCGGCTGGAATCGCTGCGCTGACGCCGGCACCAGCGGCCCGACGGGGGGTGGCGGGCGGTCGCCTTCCTCGACGGGCGGTGGCCCGCCGCCATGCCGTGCGGGCCGCGTCCCGCCGTCAGCGGAGGCGGGCCAGGTCCTCGGGGGTGAGCCGGATCGCCCCGGCCGCCACGTTCTGCGCCAGGTGCTCCGGGTCGCCCGTGCCGGGGATGGCCAGCACGTGCGGCCCCTGGTGCAGCGTCCACGCCAGGCGGATCTGGTGCGGGGTCGCGCCGTGCGCGTGCGCCACCGCCCGTACGGCCCCGTCGTGGTCGCCGCCCGCGCCCGCCTCCCGCCCGGCGCCCGCGATCGCGAAGAACGGCACGAAGGCGATCCCCCGCTCGCCGCAGACCCGCAGCAGCTCATCGGCCCATCGGTTCACGTCGAGGGCGTACGCGTTCTGCACGCACACCACCGGCGCGATGTCCCGCGCCTCGTCCAGGTGGTCCACCCGCACGTTGGACAGGCCGAGATGCCGGATCAGCCCGGCGTCGCGCAGCTCGGCGAGGGCGGCGAACCGCTCCGCCACCGAGTCCCGCCCGGGCCGCCGGACGATCCGCAGGTTGACCACGTCCAGGTGGTCCCGGCCCAGCCGGCGCAGGTTCTCCTCCACCTCCCGGCGCAGCTCCGCCGGGGTCAGTTCCCGGTGCCGGGTCGCCTCGTCGAAGGACGGCCCGACCTTCGTGGTGATGACCAGGTCGTCCGGGTACGGCGCGAGGGCCTCGCGGATCAGGTCGGTGGCGTACCGGGGCGAGCCGCTGCCGACGCCGAGCGGCCCGCCCGGCGAGACGTAGAAGGCGGCGGTGTCGATGTGGTTGACCCCCAGTTCGACGGCCCGGCGCAGGACGCGGACGGCGCGCGCCCGGTCCGGGTCGACGGTGAGCCGCATGGAGCCGAACCCCATCCGGTGCACGGTGCGGTCGCCGAGCGTCCAGGTCCCGGCGGCGGAGGCGGTAATCTCTTCGTCAGTCATCGGGCGAACCTAGTGCGGTGTCCACTAACGTTCACCGGGTTTCCGGTGGAGTGTTGTGGATCCTCGCCGTGTGGGCGAGCGACTTCCCACCGGGTGGTGGGGCGGGCCACCGCGGGCCATCTTGACCTTCGCGTCGCCGGGTGGGCGGCGGGGGTCACGTCGGGACTGGCCGGTGCCGGGGAGGTGCCGGCCGGCTCGACGGTGCGTGACCACCCCGGGCAGCGTGACAGCTGTGGGGGTGGTGGGTCCGCCGCCCGGGGTACGGGTGGCGATGCTGGCCGCCGCGACCAGGTCGCGGTGGCCTGAGAACTGGCAGTGCGGGCAGGTCAGGGTCCGCCCGCGTGGCTTCGGTATCCGTCGGCGGCAGGTGGGGCAGGTCGACGACGTGCCGCGTTCGTCGACGAGGTGGACGGTGATGCCGGCGAGGGTGGCCTTGTCGGTGAGGATCTGTAGGAGTCGGCCGATCTGCCACTGCCGCAGCCGCAGGTTGTGCCGCCGCCCCGCCGGCAGGTCGAGGACACCGCGGGGGTCGCCGACGTGCAGCACCCCCACCCGCTGACCTACCGCCCACGACACCACCGTGCGGGCGGCCTCGTGCTGGGCCTGCCGCACCCGCCGCCGATACCGACCCTCCACCACCCGTGCTCGGGCCCGATACTGGCGCCACCGCCGCGACCCCCGCTGACCCGGCTTCGGCGCCCGCCGGGCCACGGCACGACGGCGGGCTTTGGTGTCGGCCAGGTGCATGCGATGCTCGGCGCGGATCGCCCGCCCCGACACCAACAACGCCTCCCCGCCACAGCCGGCAACCGCGTACGGGTGGATGATCCCCACGTCCACGCCCGCCACCCTGGCCGGATCCGGACCCTCACCCGACGGGTACACCGTGATCGGCACCTCGGC
>NZ_JBFABB010000181.1:0-10018 GCF_040640035.1 Micromonospora sp. NPDC023633
GTCGCGGCCGTGAACGGTCCCAGCACCGTGGTGGTGTCGGGTCCGCCGCAGCCGGTCGCCGACCTCGTCGAGGCGTGCCAGGCCGAGGGTGTGCGGGCGCGGTTGATCCCGGTGGACTACGCGTCGCACTCGGCGGCGGTGCAGGACGTCGCGGAACAACTCCGGGCCGACCTGGCCGACGTCACCCCCCGCCAGGGGCACACCCGTCTCGTCTCCACGTTGACCGGGGACTGGGTGGAGCCGTCCTCGATGACGGCGGACTACTGGTACGACAACCTGCGGCAGACGGTGCGGTTCGACGCCGCCGTGCGGGTGGCGATCGCCGCCGGGCACACCACGTTCGTCGAGATCAGCCCTCACCCCGTGTTGACGATGCCGGTGACGGCGATCCTCGACGACACCGGGGCCAGCGGGCACACGCTGGGCAGCCTGCGGCGTGGTGACGACGACCCGACGCGGCTGCTGACGAACCTCGCCACCGCCCACACCATCGGCCTGCCCGTCGACCTGACCACGGTCCTCGCCGGGACCGACATCGTGGCGCTGCCCACGTACGCCTTCGACCGGAGCCGGTTCTGGCCGACCACGACGACCGGGCAGGACGGCACCGAGGAGACCCCGAGCGGCGTCGACTCCGCGTTCTGGGCGGCCGTCGAACGCGAGGACCTGGCCGCGCTCGCGGAACTCACCGAGCAGGACGCGACGGAGTCCCTGGAACGGCTGGGCGCGGCCCTGCCGGTGCTCGCCTCCTGGCGGCGCCAGCAGCGCAACCGCTCCACCCTGGACGACCTGCGGTACCGCAGCGTCTGGCAGCCGTACACCGGCACGCCCGTCAGCTTCCTTCCCGGCGCCTGGTGGGTGATCGCCGACGAGCGGCACCCGGAGGAGGGCGAGGCCGCCGTCGCCGAACTGGCCCGCCGGGGGGCCGACGTCCGGCTGGTGGCGTTGCCGGAGGACCTGACCGACCGGGCCGCCCTCGCCGCGCACCTGACCAGCGCCACCCGCACCGCCGACGGCGGAGCGGCCCCGGTGGACGGGGTGCTGTCGCTGCTCGCCCTCGCCGACGGTGCGGTCGACGACACCCAGCCGGTGCCGCCCTTCCTTGCCCGCTCGCTGGCGCTGATCCAGGCGCTCGGCGACCTCGACGTCGCCGCGCCGCTGTGGTGCGTCACCCGGGGCGCCGCCGGCACCACCCGGGGCGGAGCGCCCGGTCGACCGGAGCAGTCGCTGCTCTGGGGCCTCGGCCGGGTCGTCGCCCTGGAACACCCCGAGCGGTGGGGCGGCCTGGTCGACGTCCCGGCCACCCTGGACGACCACGGCTGGGACCTGCTCTGCGCCGCGCTCGCCGGCCTCGACGGCGAGGACCAGCTCGCGGTCGACGGCGCCACCATCCTGGTACGCCGGCTGGTGCGGGCGCCCGGTGGCGAGGCGGCCACCGACGAGGCCGGCTACCCGGGCACGACGCTGGTCACCGGCGGCACCGGCGCGCTCGGCGCGGAGGTGGCCCGCTGGCTGGCCGCCCGGGGAGCCGAGCACCTGATGCTGGTCAGCCGTCGCGGCGCGGACGCCCCCGGCGCCACCGAGCTGGCCCGGGAGCTGACCGAGGCGGGCACCCGGGTGACCGTCGCGGCCTGCGACGTGGCCGACCGGGCGGCGCTGGCGAAGCTGCTCGACGAGGTGCCGGCCGACGCGCCGCTGACCAGCGTGGTGCACGCGGCCGGCGTCCTGGAGGACGGGGTGCTCGACGGGCTCACCGCCGACCGCCTCGCCACCGTCCTGCGACCCAAGGTGCTCGGCGCCCTGCACCTGCACGAGCTGACCGTCGGGCGGGAGCTGCGCGCGTTCGTGCTGTTCTCCGCGATGGCCGGGCAGCTCGGCGCCGCCGGTCAGGGCAGCTACGCCGCCGCCAACGCCTATCTCGACGCCCTCGCCGAGCAGCGGCACCGGCAGGGTCTGCCGGCCACCTCGGTCGCCTGGGGTCCCTGGGCGGCCGGCGGGATGGCCGCCGCCGACCAGGCCGTGGAGGAGCGCCGCCGGCGCACCGGCGTGGCCCGCCTCGACACCGGGCCCGCGCTCACGGCGCTCGCGCAGTGCGTCGCGCGGGGCGAGCCGGCGACGATGGTGGCCGGCATCGACTGGGCCCGGTACGTGCCCGGGTTCGTCGCCGTCCGGCCCAGCCCGCTCATCGCGGGCGTGGCCGAGGCGCGGCGGGCGGTCGCCGAGCGCGCCGAGGACACCGGCGTGTCCGCGGAGTCCCTGACCGCCCTGCTCGCCGGGCAGACCGACGCCGAACGCCGCAAGACCCTGCTGGAGCTGGTACGCGGGCAGGCCGCCGCGGTGCTCGGACACGCCTCCATGGACGCCGTGGAGCCGGACCGGGCGTTCCGGGAACTCGGCTTCGACTCGCTGACCGCCGTGGAGCTGCGCAACCGGCTCACCGCGGCGACCGGCGTGCGGCTGCCCGCCACGGTGGTCTTCGACTACCCGACCGCCGCCGGGCTGGCCGAGTACGTACGGGCCGCGATCGTCGACGGCGGGGTGGTCGGGGTCGCACCGGTCTTCGGTGAGCTGGACAGGTTGGAAGCGGCGCTCTCCGGCTCGGCGCCGGACCGGAGCGCCCGAATTCGGATCACCGAGCGACTGCGGGCGCTGCTGGCCTCCCTCAACGAGGCCGACGCGCCGGCGGCCGGCGACACCGTCGCCGAGAAGCTCCAGGACGCGACGCCGGACGAGGTCTTCGACTTCATCGACCGCGAGCTGGGGATGTCCTGACGTGATCGCTGCTGCGACGACGGGTCAACACAAGGAGTGCGCGGTCCATGGCTGACGAGGCGAAGCTTCTCGACTACCTCAAGCGGGTCACCGCTGACCTGCACCAGGTGCGTCAGCGCCTGCGCGAGGTGGAGGCCGGTGAACAGGAACCGGTCGCCATCGTCTCCATGAGCTGCCGCTTCCCCGGCGGAGTGCGGTCGCCCGAGGACCTGTGGGAGGTCGTCGCGGCCGGTCGGGACGTGGTCTCCGACTTCCCGGAGGACCGCGGCTGGGACCTCGGGTCGCTCTACGACAGCGACCCGGAGCAGGCCGGCACGTCGTACACCCGCCAGGGCGGCTTCGTCCACGACCTGGCCGACTTCGACCCGGGCTTCTTCGCGATCTCCCCCCGCGAGGCGTTGGCGATGGACCCGCAGCAGCGCTGGCTGCTGGAGACCTCGTGGGAGGCCCTGGAGCGGGCCGGCATCGACCCGCACTCGCTGCGCGGCAGCCGCACCGGCGTCTTCGCCGGCAGCACCGGTCAGGACTACGGCACCGTGCTCATGGGCGCCGCGCAGGGCCTGGAAGGGCACCTGATGACCGGCAACGCCGGCAGCGTGGTCTCCGGCCGGATCGCCTACACCTTCGGGCTGGAGGGGCCGGCGGTCACCATCGACACCGCCTGCTCGTCCTCCCTGGTCGCCCTGCACCTCGCGGGGCAGGCGCTGCGGCAGCGGGAGTGCACCCTCGCCATCGTCGCCGGCGTCACCGCGATGTGCACCCCGGCCGCCTTCGTCGAGTTCTCCCGGCAGCGCGGCCTCGCCGCCGACGGCCGGTGCAAGGCGTTCGCCGCCGCCGCGGACGGGACCGGCTGGTCCGAGGGCGTCGGCGTCCTGCTGCTGGAACGGCTCTCGGACGCGCAGCGCAACGGCCACCCGATCCTCGCCGTGGTGCGGGGCAGCGCGGTCAACCAGGACGGCGCGTCCAACGGCCTGAGCGCCCCGAACGGGCCGTCGCAGCAGCGGGTGATCCAGCAGGCCCTGGCCAACGCCGGCCTCGCCGCCGGCGGCGTGGACGTGGTGGAGGCGCACGGCACCGGCACCCGGCTCGGCGACCCGATCGAGGCGCAGGCGCTGCTGGCCACGTACGGACAGGACCGGGGGGACTCCGCGCCGCTGCTGCTCGGGTCGGTCAAGTCGAACATCGGGCACGCCCAGGCCGCCGCCGGTGTCGCCGGTGTGATCAAGATGGTGATGGCGATGCGGCACGGCGTCGTGCCGCCCACCCTGCACGTCGACGAGCCGACCCCCGAGGTCGACTGGTCGGCCGGCGAGGTCTCGCTGGTGACCGAGGCGACGCCGTGGCCGGCGGTGGGCCGGCCGCGCCGCTCGGCGGTCTCCTCGTTCGGGGTGTCCGGCACCAACGCGCACACCATCCTGGAGCAGGCCCCGGAGCCCTCGCAGTCCCCGTCGGGCGCCGCCGCGCCGGTGGTCGAGCGGCCGGTCGTGCCGGTGCCGGTGTCGGCCCGGGACGCGGCCGGTCTCGCCGCTCAGGCGGGCCGCTGGGCGGCCCGGCTGGCCGCCGACGAGACCCTGCGCCCCCTGGACGTGGCGTTCTCGTCGGTCACCTCCCGCTCCACCCTGGACCACCGGGCCGTGGTCTCCGCGACCGGCCGCGACGACCTGCTGGCCGGGCTGCGCGCCCTCGCCGCCGGGGAACCGTCCGGCGCGGTCGTCACGGGCCAGGCCGGCGGCCGCGGTTCGCTGGCGGTGCTCTTCTCCGGCCAGGGCGCGCAGCGCGCCGGCATGGGCCGGGAGCTGTACGGAACGTTCCCGGTCTTCGCCGCCGCGTTGGACGAGGTGTGCGTGTACCTGGATGCGTTGCTGCCGCGCCCGTTGCGGGAGGTGCTGTTCGCGGAGGCGGGCACGGCCGAGGCGGCGTTGCTGGATCAGACGGTCTTCACCCAGGCCGGTCTGTTCGCGGTCGAGGTGGCGCTGTTCCGGCTCGTTGAGTCGTTCGGGGTCACGCCGGAGTTCGTGGGTGGGCACTCGATCGGTGAGGTCGCCGCGGCGCATGTGGCGGGGGTGCTGTCCCTGGCCGACGCGGCGGCGTTGGTGGCGGCGCGGGGCCGGCTGATGCAGGCGCTGCCCACCGGCGGTGGGATGCTGGCCGTCGCGGCCGCCGAGGCCGACGTCCTCGCCACGCTGGACTCCCTCGCCGGCCGGGTGGGCGTCGCGGCCGTGAACGGACCGACCTCGGTGGTCGTCTCCGGCGACGTGGCGGCCCTGGCAGAGGTCGAGCGGACCTGGCGGGACCGGGGCGCGCGCACGCGCCGGCTCACGGTCAGCCACGCGTTCCACAGCCCGCTGATGGAGCCGATGCTCGCCGAGTTCCGCGCCGTCCTGACCGGGCTGACCTTCGCCGCGCCGGCGCTGCCGGTCGTGTCGAACGTGACCGGGTCGCTCGCCGACGCCGACGAGATCCGCACCGCCGACTACTGGGTGCGCCACGTGCGGGAGGCGGTCCGGTACGCCGACGGGGTCGCCGCGTTGCGGGCCGCCGGGGTCGACACGTTCCTGGAGGTCGGGCCGCAGAGTGTGCTGACCGCGATGGCGGCCGACATCCTGCCCGGCGAGGACGCGGTGCTGAGCGTCGCCGTGCAGCGCAAGGACCGGTCCGAGGCGCAGGGGTTGCTGGCCGGGCTGGCCGAGTTGCACGTGCACGGGGTGGCGGTGGACTGGCAGCCGTGGTTCGCCGACACCGGCGCCCGGCGGGTGGACCTGCCCACGTACGCCTTCCAGCACCAGCGCTACTGGCCCGAGGCGGGGGCCGGGTGGACCGGCGACGTCACCGCGGTCGGCCTGCGGCCCGCGCAGCACCCCCTGCTCGGGGCCGCCGTCGGCGTCGCGCACGCCGAGGGCTTCCTGTTCACCGGCCGGCTGGCCCGGCGTACCCACCCGTGGATCTCCGACCACGTCGTCTTCGACACCGTGCTGCTGCCCGGGACGGGCTTCGTCGAACTCGCCCTCCAGGCCGGCGCGCACGTCGGCGCGGACCACGTCCGCGAACTCACCCTGGAATCGCCGCTGATCCTGCCGGAGACCGGGGGCGTGGACATCCAGCTCTGGATCGGCCCGGCGGACGAGACCGGCTGCCGGTCCGTGTCGCTGCACTCCGCCCAGGACGGCGAGCCGACCGAGGGCGCCGGCGAGCGGGCGTGGACCCGCAACGCCAGCGGCGTGCTGGCCAGCGGCCCCGCCACGCCGAGCGGCCCCGCCGGCTGGTCCGACCTGACCACCTGGCCCCCGCCGGGCGCGACCGAGGTCGGCACCGACGACCTGTACCTCAACCTCGCCGCCCAGGGCTACGACTACGGCCCGTCGTTCATCGCGCTGCGCTCCGCCTGGCGGCGCGGCGACGACCTCTTCGCCGAGCTGGCGCTGCCCGAGGCCCCCGCCGCCGAGGCCGGCGGGTACGGCCTGCACCCGGCGCTGCTCGACGCGGCGCTGCACACCCTCGGCCTGACCACGCCGGCCGGGGAGCCGTCCGGGGCGGACATGCCCCCCGGGTACGGTCGGCTGCCGTTCTCCTGGAACGACGTCGCCCTGCACGGCGCCGGGGCCGCGGCGGCCCGGGTCCGGGTCTCGCACACCGGTCCCGACAGCATCTCGCTGCTGCTCACCGACGTCACCGGTGCGCCGGTCATCTCCGTCGGCTCCCTCGTCCTGCGGCCGGTCTCCGCCGACCAGCTCCGCACCGCCGGGGGCGGCGGCACCGAGTCGCTGTTCCGGGTCGAGTGGGCCCCGCTCGCGCTGGCCGCCGGCCCGTCGACCGTCGACTGGGCGGTGCTCGGCGAGGCGGCGCCGCTCACGGACGCGGTCGCGGCCACCGGTACGGCCGTGGCGGCGTACCCCGACCTGACCGCCCTGGCCACGGCGATGGACGACGGGACGGACGCACCCGGCGTGCTGGTCGTGCCGTTCCTCGACCCGCCCGCCTCGGCGGACGTGCCCCAGGTCGTCGCCGAGGTGACCCACCGGGCGCTCGCCGTGCTCCAGCAGTTCCTCGCCGACGACCGCTACGCGACCTCCCGGCTGGTCGTGCTGACCCGGGGCGCGGTCGCCGCCGACCGGGACACCGACCTGACCGACCTGGCCGGCGCCGCCGTGATCGGCCTGCTCCGCTCCGCCCAGTCGGAGAACCCCGACCGGTTCGTGCTGGTCGACGTCGACGACGTGGCCGGCTGCGCCGCCGCGCTCGTCCCGGCCGTCGCGACCGACGAGCCGCAGGTCGTGATCCGCGCAGGCGTCGCCGCCGGCGCCCGGCTCACCCGGGTCCCCGCCCCGGCCGAGCCCCCGGCCGCCCCGTTCGACGGGGACGGAACCGTCCTGATCACCGGCGCCACCGGCACCCTCGGCCAGCTGATGAGCCGGCACCTGGTGACCACCTACGGCGTCCGGCACCTGATCCTCACCAGCCGGCGTGGCCGGGCCGCCGAGGGCGTCGCCGAACTCTGCGCCGAGTTGGAGGCGCTCGGCGCGAGCGTCGCCGTCGCCGCCTGCGACGTCGCCGACCGCGGCGCCGTGGCCGAGCTGCTGGCCGGCATCCCGGCGGAGCACCCGCTCACGGCCGTCATCCACGCCGCCGGCGTCCGCGACGACGGGGTCATCTCCTCGCTCACCCCCGAGCGCATGGACGGCGTGCTGCGGCCCAAGGTCGACGCCGCCTGGAACCTGCACGAGCTGACCGCCGAGCTCGACCTGAAGGCGTTCGTCTCGTACTCCTCGCTCGCCGCCACCGCGGGCGGCCCGGGCCAGGGCAACTACGCCGCCGCCAACGCGTTCCTCGACGGGCTGGCCCAGCACCGCAAGGCGCGCGGCCTCGCCGCGCTCACCCTCGCCTGGGGCCTCTGGGCCGACCGCAGCGGCATGACGACCGAGCTGGACGACGTCCACCTCAACCGGATCTCCCGCTCCGGCGTCGCCGCCATGGAGGCCGAGGAGGGGCTCGCCCTCTTCGACGCGGCCTGCCGCACCACCGACGCCGCGCTCGTCCCGGCCCGGCTCGACCTCGCCGCGATGAAGGTGCAGTTCGCCGGCGGGAGCATCCCGCCGCTGTACCGGGCGCTGATCCGCACGCCCGCCCGCGCCGCCGCGGCCACCACCGGCGCGTCGCTGGTGCAGCAGCTCGCCGGGCTCGGCGAGTCCGAACGGGCCGCCGCGCTGGTCGAGATCGTCCGGGGCCAGGCCGCCGCCGTGCTCGGCTACCCCGACCCGGCGGCCATCGAGCCGCGCCGCGCGTTCAGCGAGTTCGGCTTCGACTCGCTCACCGCCGTCGAGATGCGCAACCGGCTCAACAACGCGTTCGGGATGCGGCTGCCGGCCACCCTGGTCTTCGACTACCCGACCCCGCACGACCTGGCGGCCTTCCTGGGTACGGAGATCGCCGGCACCCCGGTTCCCGTGCGGCCCACGACCACCACCGTGTCGGTGGGCGACGACGAGCCCCTCGCGATCATCGGGATGGCCTGCCGGCTGCCCGGCGGGGTGGGGTCGCCCGACGACCTGTGGCGGCTGGTGGTCGACGGCGTCGACGCGATCACCGACCTGCCGACCGACCGGGGCTGGGACCTCGACAGCCTCTACAGCCCCGACCCGGACGCCAGCGGCACCTTCTACGCCCGGGGCGGCGGCTTCCTCAGCGGCGTCGACCGGTTCGACCCCGGCTTCTTCGGCATCTCGCCCCGCGAGGCCCTGGCCATGGACCCGCAGCAGCGGCTGCTGCTGGAGACCACCTGGGAGTCCTTCGAGTCGGCCGGCATCGACCCGGCCGCCGTACGCGGCAGCAGCACCGGCGTCTTCGTCGGCACCAGCGGCCAGGACTACGGCTCGCTGCTCGCGTACTCGCCGGAGGCCGCCGAGGGTTACATGCTGACCGGGATGACCAGCAGCGTCATCTCGGGTCGGGTGGCGTACACGTTCGGGCTGGAGGGGCCGGCGGTGTCGCTGGACACGGCCTGCTCGTCGTCCCTCGTCGCGCTGCACTGGGCCGGGCAGGCGCTGCGGCGCGGCGAGTGCGACATGGCCCTCGCCGGGGGCGTCATGGTGATGGCCACCCCGACCGCGTTCGTCGAGTTCTCCCGGCAGCGCGGCCTGGCCGCCGACGGCCGGTGCAAGTCGTTCGCCGCGTCCGCCGACGGCACCGGCTGGTCCGAGGGCGTCGGCATGCTGCTCGTGCAGCGGCTCTCCGACGCCCGCAGGCAGGGCCGCACGGTCCTCGCCGTGGTGCGGGGCTCGGCCATCAACCAGGACGGCGCCTCCAACGGGCTGACCGCCCCGAACGGTCCGTCGCAGCAGCGGGTGATCCGGCAGGCGCTGGCGTCGGCGCGGTTGTCCACCGCCGACGTGGACGTGGTCGAGGCGCACGGCACGGGCACGACGCTGGGCGACCCGATCGAGGCGCAGGCGCTGCTCGCCACGTACGGGCGGGACCGACCGGCCGACCGGCCGCTGCTGCTCGGCTCGATCAAGTCGAACATCGGCCACGCGCAGGCCGCCGCCGGCGTCGCCGGTGTCATCAAGATGGTGCAGGCCATCCGGCACGGGATGGTGCCGGCGACGCTGCACGTGGACGAGCCGTCCCCGCACATCGACTGGACCTCCGGCGCCGTCGAGCTGGCGACGGAGTCGCGGCCGTGGCCGGCGGTGGAGCGGCCGCGTCGGGCGGCGGTGTCGTCGTTCGGCATCTCCGGCACCAACGCCCACGTCATCATCGAGCAGGCCGACGAGCCGTTCGAGGTCGCCGCTCCGGCCGAGCCCGGCCCGGGCCTGGTGGCGTCGGACGTCGTGGTGTGGCCGGTGTCGGCGCGCTCGAAGGCCGCCCTGGCCGGTCAGGCGGCCCGCCTGGCGGAGTTCGTGCGCGGGCGCGGCGAGATCGATCCGGCGGCGGTGGGCTGGTCCCTCGCCACCACCAGGTCGGTGTTCGACCAGCGCGCCGCCGTGGTCGGCTCGACTGTCGATGACCTGCTGGCGGGGCTGGACGCGCTGGCGTCCGGCTCGCCGGCCGGCAACGTCGTCGCCGGCACGGCCTCGCCCCACGGCGCGGGCCCGGTGTTCGTGTTCCCGGGGCAGGGCGCGCAGTCGGCGCGGATGGCCGCCGGCCTGGTCGGTCGGACGCCGGTGTTCGACGCGCGGTTGGCCGAGTGCCAGCGGGCTCTCGCGCCGTATCTGGACGTGGACCTCGTGTCGGTGCTGACGGGCGAGGACGA
>NZ_JBFABB010000182.1:0-10001 GCF_040640035.1 Micromonospora sp. NPDC023633
GACGGGCTGGCCCAGCGCCTCGACCACGACGCCGCCGCCCAGCAACTGCGCCGGGCAGCGGCGGCCTTGGCATGACGGTCGGCTTCTGGCACGCGGAGGCGCAGCGGCCCGCGGGTCGTGACCCAGGTACGTCACCACGTCGGCGAGAGTGCGCAGCCTGACTCCGTCGTGCACCCGGCAACCCCGCTCGGCCAGCAGCGGCCGCACCTCGGCGACGCTGCAGGTGACCGTCGAGCGGTGCACCCCGAACCAGGCTGCTACCACGTCATGGGTCAACCCGTGCCGCAGGTGCACCAACGTGGCCAGCAGGCGGCCGGGTGAACCCGAACCGGTGCTTCGCGCCAGCGCCGATGCGGCGACGACGCGTTCGCGCGGCGAGCCGGCCACGGTGGCGGGCCTGCCACCGTGGCGCCAGTTCCGCGACCAGGCTCGCAATCACCTGCCGAGACATGCCTGTCATTCGAGGGTTCATCATGATCGCAGCGCCAGCCATGGCACAAACAGCGATCATCGATGCTCAAGGATTCGCAACCGTGCACGAGGTCGTTAGTGCCGCGCGCAGGGTGGCAGACCTGCGCAGGGGACAGCGCCGCATCCATGCGGATGCGGCGCTGTCTTTTTGCGATCGGCTAGCTGATCTTCTTGCGGTAGATCGCTGTCGCGGCGGCGTAGGCGGCCACGAGCATGCCGGCGCACCAGGCGAGGGCGATCCAGATGTCGTTGCCGACGGGTTGCTGCGCGAACAGCGCGCGGAGGGTGTTCACGATGGACGTTACCGGCTGGTTCTCGGCGAACCACGCGACCGGGCCAGGCATCGAGTCGGTGGGGACGAACGCCGAGCTGATGAAGGGCAGGAAGATCAGCGGGTAGCTGAAGGCGCTCGCGCCGTCGACGGTCTTAGCGGAGAGGCCCGCTATCACGGCGATCCAGGTGAGGGCGAGGGTGAACAGGATCAGGATGCCGGCGACGGCGAGCCAGTCGGCTACGGATGCGCCGGTGCGGAACCCCATGATCAGCGCGACGCCTGTGACGATCACGAGCGAGGCCAGGTTGGCGACGAGTGAGGTCAGGACATGCGCCCAGAGCACGGAGGGTCGTGGGATCGGCATTGACTGGAAGCGCTCGAAGATGCCGCGCTGCATGTCGAGGAACAGGCGGTACGCCGTGTAGGCGATGCCGGATGCGATGGTGATGAGCAGGATGCCCGGGAGCATGTAGTTGATGTACGACTCGTCGGATCCGGTGTTGATGGCTCCGCCTAGCACGTACACGAAGAGCAGCATCAGCGCGACCGGGGTGACCGCTGTGGTGATGATGGTGTCCGGGCTGCGGAGGATGTGACGCAGGGAGCGGCCGGTGAGGGTTCCGGTGTCGCTGAGGACGTGGGCGGTCATCGGGATTCCTCTGCTGCGGACATGGCTGCCTTGTCGGCGGTGTCACTGGTGTCGCCAACGAGGGCGAGGAAGACGTCCTCGAGGGTCGGCTGCTTCTCGACGTACTCGACCTTGGCGGACGGGAGGAGCTGCTTCAGCTCGGCGAGAGTGCCGTTCTGGATGATCGTGCCCTTGTGCAGGATCGCGATCCGGTCGGCGAGTTGCTCGGCCTCGTCGAGGTACTGGGTGGTCAGCAGGATGGTCGTGCCATCCTTGGCGAGCTGCTTCACCGTCTGCCAGACCTCGATGCGGGCCTGCGGGTCGAGGCCGGTGGTCGGCTCGTCGAGGAATACGACCGGCGGGTTGCCGACAAGGCTCATCGCGATGTCCAGCCGCCGGCGCATGCCGCCCGAGTACGTCCCCGCCCGGCGGTTCCCGGCATCAGTGAGCGAGAAACGGGCGAGCATGTCGTCGGCGATCGCACCCGGGTTCTTCAGGTGGCGAAGCTTCGCGACCAGGACCAGATTCTCCCGGCCGGTGAGCACTTCGTCGACTGCGGCGAACTGCCCGGTCAGGCTGATCGACTTGCGTACCTCGCCCGGGGCCGAGGAGACGTCGAAGCCGTGGACGGTCGCGGTGCCGGTGTTCGCCTTCAGCAATGTCGACAGGATCCGCACCAGCGTGGTCTTTCCGGCGCCGTTCGAGCCGAGCAGAGCGAAGATGCTCCCGGCTGCCACGTCGAAGTCGACGCCCCGCAGCACGTGCAGGTCCTTGTAGGACTTCGTGATGGCCTGCACCCTAATCGCGGGTTCGCGCGTCTCGGTGGTCATGCGCCCTTCTCCTCGCCGTTATCGCCGGCGGCGGCGTCGATCGCCTTCCGGAGGCGCTCGCGTTCCTTGTCTATCCACTGCTTGCCGGAGTACGCCCGCAGGAACGTCTCGGCGAACTCGACCGGGTCGCCGCCAACGATCGCGCGGACCGGCGTTCCATCGGCGACCGCACGCTCCCAGAGGTCGACGAAGTCGCCGAGCATCGTGATGAGCGTGTCGCCGTCGAGGATCCCTCCGTGGTACATGAAGTACCGCTGAAGAGCCTTGGCCGCGCTGCGATAGGGCTCCGGCAGGGCCTCCATGCGGGCCATGTGGTGCTTGTACTGCTTCTTCTGCTCAAACGACCCGACGAGCATCTCGATCCACTTCGCGGCCACCCTCATGCTCCTTCATCGTCTTGGTTGTCGTTGTGGTGGAGTTGCTCGATGCGTTCCGCGAGAACGCTCCACGTCCTCCAGAACTCGGCGAGTTGGTCTCGCCCCTTCGCGTTGAGCGAATACACCTTCCGCGGGGGCCCCTTCTCGGAGGGAACCTTCTCCACGTCCACGAATCCGCGCTGCTCGATGCGGACGAGCAGCGCGTAGATGGTGCCTTCCGCGATGTCTGAGAATCCGCGGTCGCGCAGCCACGCGGTGATCTCGTAGCCGTATGCGGATCTGCGGGCCAGGATCGCCAGGACGATGCCCTCGAGAGTGCCCTTCAGCATCTCTGTCATCTGGTTGCCCATGCCATCATCCTCTCGCTACCAAGCGACGCTGACTACCGGTAGACGGTAACACTAGGTACCGGTAGATAGCAACGCTGAGTACCGAGGGATTTCAGAACGGGCCACTCGGCGCCGGAGTCCACATCATGCTGATCCGGTTGCGCTACGACGGCTGGGTGGGCGAGGTGATCAACGGTGCCGGAACGATCGCGGGCGGTCCGGGCGCACGGACCCTCATGTCCATGAGGTGTTCCTCGAACTCGGCCCCAGGCCGCCACGACTCAGGGCTCCCCGCGTGACCGTCGGCTACGTCTCGACGGAAACGACGTAGCGATCAGGCTGGACCGCCTGGTGACGAGCCCAGAACGCCATCGACCAAGCTGGTGACCACACCGACGCTGGCCTTCTCGCGGCGGGCGGGGTCGTCGCACCAGCCGCGGGACAGGCACAACTCCCGGTCCTACGGATCAGGAGGCTAGGGGTTCGAGTCCCTTCGGGCGCACAAATTCTACCAGCCAATATTCATGGTTGCCGCTGACCCTCGGGTCGGTATGGGTCGTATGTGGGTCACGTCTGTGCCCCACCATGCCGGGCCTGGCGGGTTCGCGCTGACCTGGGCTTTCGGGGTCGATGCGCAGCGGATTCGCGGGCGGATGATGCGGATAAGAACTCCTAACGAAATGGTGTTGGGCGTGTCCTCGAAGACGTGAGGATCGTTCTGTCTGAACGTGAGGAGGGGTGAGCAGCCGCCGTGGATCGTCTCGGACGAGCTGTGGGCCGAGATCGCACCGCTGCTGCCACCCCGTCCGCCCCGGCGGCGTCGGTTCCCGGGTCGCAAGCCTCTCGATGACCGCAAGGTGTTGTGCGGGATCCTGTTCGTGCTCTACACCGCGATCCCGTGGGAGTACCTACCCAGGAGCTTGGGTTTGGGTCGGGCATGACCTGCTGGCGCAGGTTGCGGGACTGGAACGACGCCGGTGTCTGGCAACGACTGCATGAGGTCCTGCTCGGCAAGCTGCGGGCCGCCGATCAGTTGGACATGTCGCGGGCGGTAATCGACGGCTCCCATGTCCGGCGCTCAAGCGCGGCCCAAAACCGGTCCGAGCCCGTTCGACCGCCGCAAGCCGGGCTCGAAGCACCACGTCATCACCGACGCGGGCGGCATTCCTCTCGCCGTGAGCCTGACCGGTGGCAACCGCCACGACGTCACCCAACTGCTGCCCCTGGTCGACAAGATCCCCCGGATCAAGGGCATCCGCGGACGGCCGCGGCAACGACCGCAGCGCATCTACGCCGACCGGGGCTACGACTACGACTGCTACCGCCGCCAGCTTCGCGCCAAGGGCATCACCCCGGTCATCGCCCGACGCGGCACCGACCACGGCTCAGGCCTCGGCACCCGACGATGGATCGTCGAACAGACCATCGCCCTGCTGCACTGGTTCCGCCGCCTACGCATCCGCTGGGAGATCCGCGACGACATCCACGAGGCCTTCCTTACCCTCGCCTGCGCCATCATCTGCTGGCGCCGACTCCACCGCTCAGGGCCGGAAGTTGCTAGACAGGCGCGGGAGCCTACGGTTGCGGGGTGAGGCTTGACTACTACTCCGCCGCCGAGGGCGTCGACATCGCGAGTGCCCGGGCAGACCTTTGTCACCTCGCTGACCTGGTAGCAAGCGGAGGCGAGCTGAGCCTTGCGCCGTCCGCTCACCCGCGACACCTATGGAATGTCGTCATCAAAGTCACGCAAGGCCCTGTCGCCATTGGTGTCGACGATCGCAGCTATCTCAGCATCCACGGTGGCGCGGAAAGCCGGTCGCTCCTCGCCGACCTGCTACGCGATGTAGCCAACATGGACGACGGCGGCCACGTTCACCTGGAGTACTTCGATGGCCACCATTTTCTGGCACCAGACAGCGTGCCGCTCATCGTCAACAGTCCGCATGGCGGGATGCCTCGGCGCTGATCAAGCTGTGCCACGCACGGACCCACCCCACAACATCATTTCGTTAGGAGTTGTTACGTAGCGCCAGCACCCCCGTTATGGAGCCGTTCAAGGCAAAGTGGAAAGGGCAATGTCCATCTCGTCGGCATACGCCAGGGCGGTGGCTGCGTAGTCGCTGCCGCTGAAGAACAGGAGTTTCGTGTCGGCGGTGCGGCCCCTGGTGCCAACGAGTCGCTGCAGTGCGGGCCACCGACGCGGAGCTGGTCCGGTTGGAATTGCTAGTGCCTCGTTTGTCGGGGCTGCACCGGCTGAACGGGCCGTACTCGGCGGCCAGCGCGGCGAGATGCGGGTCTAGGTGGTCGCGCCACCAGATGCTCATTCCGGTCTGCGGGTCGCTGACCCGCAGCATTTCCCAGGCTCTCCACAGCGCGTACAGGCGGGAGATCGCCTCCGGGTGCGCCCACCACCGGGGGCACCAGTTCACCCCAGAGGTCGGCCCAGTGGCGAGGCGCCGCTCGACGACGTGGGCGAGGTAGTCCCCGACGAACGCCTCGACGTTGCGGTAGGCCGGCTCCGGTGCGGCGTCGGCGTCGCCGGCTGGCGGTGTGGCGGCCGGCGGCGTCACGTCCGGGTCACCGGCGACCCGATCGTGATCACGGAGAGCCGGGTTCCTTCCGCCAGAACGAACGAGGATCACCGTGGCGGGCAGCCTGACTTGGGGAATCCTTGAGCACGCCTCTGTTGAGCCACGCCACGGCCGGGCGCCGGCCAGCGGCGGCACGCTCTTGATGAGCCAGCCCGAGGGCGGCAAGGGGTTTGCGAGCCAGTGCCGACCGGCGCCCTGACGCTACGGGCTGCAGACCCGCGCATCTGACTCCAGTAGACAAGTCAGGGGGTTGCCCGCGGGGAGGTCAGCGTCCAGGTGCTGCTGGACCCTCCCGGTCACGTCCGGCTTCCTATCGCCGACGAAGAGATCGTCGACCGGGCGCTCGTCGTCGAGCTGCTGGCAGCCCGGCCGGTATGTCTGATCACCCACGCAGGTCGCCGATCTGCGCGGCGAGGTTGGTGTCGCCGTCGGCGAGTTCGAGCAGGCCGCGGGCGTGGCGCAGTTCGCTGGTGGCGGTGTCGCGGCTGTCGAAGCCGCTACGGCGTAGCTGCCGGCGGGTCTGTTGGGGCCGGACGGGTAGTTCGATTTGGTAGCCCACACGCCGTGGGTGGGGTGCCAGCCGCCGCCGGGCGGCGTAGTTTCAAGCATCGCCCGCCTAGTCTTTTGCCGGTGCCGGTGCCGGTGCCGGTGCCGGTGCAGCGTTTGGTGGTCGATCCCCACCCCACCGCCCGTGACCAGCACCGTCACGATGAAAAGGGCTCCTTGAGCCCGGCCACGCCACCGACGCCGACCTGCCCGGAAACCACGTAGGCGAGAACGTGTCGCCGGCTGCCAGATAGTTGATTGTCGTGGCGGCCCACCGCGCCCGGTCCACCGCTTCACCGGGCGGTCGAACGCGCTGCGGCGCAGGCCGCTCCTGCCTGATCGACGCGGCAGCTGTCGAGCTCTGTGGCGCCGCGCAGGTCAGGTGGCGCTGGCCGCCGGGTCGGAGGTGTAGGTATGCGCAGCCGGGTCGCCGCCGGGATGGTCGGGCAGGTCCCGGTTGGCGTGGTCGGCGTGGAACAGCGCCTCGGCGAGCAGCGCGCGTACGTGAGTGTTGGCGGCAGAGTAGTGCACGTAGGTGCCTTCGCGGCGGCCCTTGACCAGTCCGGCGAGGCGCAGCTTGGCTAGGTGCTGGCTCACTGCGGTTGGCGCGGCGCCGACCAACTCGGCCAGGCACGCCACCGACGACTCGCCCTGGAGCAACGCCCACAGGATCTTGATGCGGGTGGGGTCGGCGAGCAGCCGGAAGCCTTCGGCGGCGAGGTGGACCTGCTCGTCGTTGGGCATGCGGAATTCCGGCAGCGAGGTATGCACGCCTCCAGAATAGCGGGAGCCACCGTGCTCATCTGCCTAGCTGCTTAGCTATCTGCATCGGTATGCAGGTAGTGTCTGTGGTCGTGACCATGACGACTCATTCGAGCACTGCGCCAGCAGCTCCTGTCCAGGCAGGCCCGCCGCAGCGACTGACCGCACGGTTGTGGGCGCTACCCGAGATCCGGTGGGCGGCCCTGGCCGTGCTGCTGTTCGCGGCCGGCGGCATAGCGCAGCTGGCGGGCGCACCGGCACCGGTGTGGTGGGCGCTGTATCTGGTCTGCTACGCCGCGGGTGGCTGGGAGCCGGCGCTGGCAGGGCTGCGTGCGTTGCGGGAGCGGACCCTGGATGTGGACCTGCTGATGATCGTCGCGGCGATCGGTGCGGCCGGGATCGGGCAGGTCTTCGACGGGGCGCTGCTGATCGTCATCTTCGCCACCTCCGGCGCCCTCGAAGCGTTCGCCACCGCCCGTACCGCCGACAGCGTCCGAGCCTTGCTGGACCTGGCTCCGGAGCAGGCGACCCGGGTAGAGCCCGACGGCAGCGAGCGCAGTGTGCCCAGCGGCGAGCTGCGCGTCGGGGAGCTGATTCGCATCCGTCCGGGCGAGCGGATCGGCGCTGACGCCGTCGTCGTCGACGGGGCCAGTGAGGTCGATCAGGCCACCATCACCGGCGAGCCGCTCCCCGCTGCGAAGGCCGCAGGTGATGAGGTGTTCGCCGGCACTCTCAACGGCACCGGCACCCTGTTGGCCCGGGTACACCGTCCGGCCGGCGAGTCGGTGATCGCCCGCATCGTCGCTCTGGTCGAGCAGGCGTCGGCGAGTAAGGCCAAGACTCAGCTGTTCATCGAGAAGGTGGAGCAGCGCTACTCGGTCGGCGTCGTGGTCGCGACCATCGCGCTGTTCGTGATGCCGTTGGTGTTCGGCGCGGACCTTCGGAGCACGCTGCTGCGGGCGATGACCTTCATGATCGTCGCATCGCCGTGCGCGATCGTCCTCGCGACGATGCCGCCGCTGCTGTCCGCGATAGCTCTGGCCGGCCGACACGGCGTGCTTGTCAAGTCCGCCGTGGTCATGGAAAAGCTCGCCGACACCAATGTCGTGGCGTTCGACAAGACCGGCACCCTGACCGAGGGCACCCCGCGCGTGGCGGAGATCCACCCCGCCGGGACGATCAGCGGCGAGGATCTGCTGCGGCTGGCCGCCGCAGCCGAGCATCCCAGCGAGCATCCGATCGCCGCGGCCGTGGTGGCCGCCGCCCACGAGCGCGGTCTCACCCTGCCGGCGGCCGCCGACTTCGACTCAGCCCCAGGACGCGGCGTGCGCGCCGCTGTCGACGGGCGTCTCGTGCAGGTCGGCAGCCCGATCCTGCTCGACACGGTGACCGCAAACCTGGAGTCCGTGCCGCAGGTGCGCGCCGCCGTGCAGACCGCGCAGGCCGCTGGGCGCACCGCCGTGGTGGTCCTCGTCGACGGCATCCCGGCCGGCGTCCTGACGCTGGCCGACCGCATCCGCCCCGCCGCCCCATCCACGGTGTCCGCCCTCACCGGGCTCACCAACATCAAGCCGGTGCTCCTCACCGGCGACAACCCTGGAGCCGCGGCCCGCCTCGCCGGCGAAGCCGGGATCAGCGACGTACGCGCCGGACTGCTGCCGGCCGACAAGGTCAACCAGGTCCACGCCCTGCAAACCGGCGGCCGGCGGGTGCTACTGGTCGGCGACGGCGTCAACGACGCCCCGGCACTGGCCGCCGCCGACCTGGGTGTCGCGATGGGCGGCCACGGCTCCGACCTTGCACTGAACAGCGCCGACGCCGTCCTGGTCCGCGACGACCTGAGCGCCCTGCCCGCAGTCATCGCCCTGTCTCGCCGCGCCCGGCGCGTGGTGATCGCGAACCTGATCATCGCCGCCACGTTCATCACCGTGCTTGTCGCCTGGGACCTCCTGGGACATCTACCCCTGCCGCTCGGTGTCGCCGGACACGAAGGCTCCACCGTCATCGTCGGCCTCAACGGGCTACGGCTGCTGTCCAACCGGGCCTGGCGCCGCGCCATCGGCCAAACCTCGTGAACCGCCGCCCACGCCGAGCCGCCGATATCGACCCGGCAGCCGGCTGCACGGTTACCCTGTGCCGGGGCTGCTGCTGCGGTACCAGCAAGGTTCCCGGAATCGACCACGCCGGGCAGCTGGCCCAGCTGCGGCGGACGCTGGCCGGGACGGCGCAGGTCCGCGTCAGCGGCTGCCTGGACGCCTGCGAGCACGCCAACGTCATCGTCGTGCAACCCTCTCGCGAGGGCCGTCAAGCCGGCGGCCGACCGGTGTGGCTCGGCCTTGCCAACGATCCGGGTGCCGCCGCCGACATCGCCTCCTGGATCCACGCAGGCGGCCCCGGCCTGGCCGACCCTCCAGGCATGCTTGACCTCTACGTATTCACCCCGGCCCGCCGGGTACGCCAGCAACTGGCCTGACTGTCAGCATGGCGGGGTCGGTTCAATGATGGCGAGCTACGCCGGAGGCCATACAGGCAGCGAGGATCTAGGCGCGGTGCATGGCGGACGGCGGCACCGCCGTCAGCGCGGCCCGGCATGGCCGATCAGCACAGCCCTGGCATCTCGACCTCGACTGTCAGGACGCCGGGCAGGTCTGGTCCGCGAAGATGGTGAGGTAGATGCCGGCAGGGCTAGCCACCGACCACTGCGGCGACGGCGAGCGGTCGGCGGTGCTGGGACGCACGTCAACCCGCTGCGCCGGGTCGGACCGCACGATCAGGCGGCTGGGCACGTCTCGCACCCTGCGGCACCAGCTGAGGAAGACCTCGCCATCAACAGCCGGCCTGCGGTCGGGTATTTGCGCCTCCTGCCAGCCTGCGGCACCAGCTACCAACTCGTAGGTGCGTCGCAGCTCTGCGTCGCCCCAGTCCCGATCCGTTCGCCAGGACAGGGAGATCGAGGTGCTCGAGACATCCTCCTTGGTGAGCCGCCGGCATCCCCGGCTGCGGGCCACGTCGCCCACCCGCCGTGCGCCGTCCGGCGTTATGACAGGACCGGGTCGTCGGCGTATGCGTCGAGCAGCCCGTCCACGTCGGCCGGGAGGCGGCGTCGGCCTGGACGGCGTGGAGAATCCGTTCCCAGGTGCCGTCCGCTGACCAGCGGCGATGGCGCTCGTAGACGGTCTTCCAGCTTCCGAAG
>NZ_JBFABB010000183.1:0-9964 GCF_040640035.1 Micromonospora sp. NPDC023633
GCCTGCCGCCCCGGCGCTGCCCGGACCGGCGTCAGGCCCGCCGGGGGCGCAGGGCGTACCAGGCGGCGCCGGCGGTGAGCACGGCGAAGCCCGCGAGGACGCTGGACAGCGGCAGGTTGACCGCGAGCAGCAGGCAGCCGGCCAGCCCCAGCACGGCCAGCGCCCGCACCGGCAGGCGTCGGTCCGGGTCGCGCCCCAGGGTCAGCGCGGCGGCGTTGGTGATCGCGTAGTAGACCAGCACGGTGCAGCTGGAGAAGCCGATCGCGTCGCGGACGTCGCCCAGCAGCACGATCAGCACCACCACGGCGGCCACGGCCAGCTCCGCCCGGTGCGGCACCCGGTGCACCGGATGGACCGTGGCGAGCGCCCCCGGCAGGTCGCGGCGGCGGGCCATCGCCAGCGCGGTGCGCCCCACCCCGGCGAGCAGGGAGAGCAGGACCCCGGTCACCGCCACGGTCGCCCCGGCCCGGACCAGCCACGCGAGGCCGGGCAGCCCGGCGGCCGTCACCACGTCGGCCAGGGGCGCGGCGGACGCGGCCAGCCGGTCGGCCCCGAGCACGCCGACGGCGACCACCGCGAGCACCAGGTAGATCGCCAGCACCACGCCGAGGGCCAGCGGGACCGCCCGGGGGATGGTCCGCTCCGGGTCGCGTACCTCCTCGCCGAGGGTGGCGATCCGGGCGTACCCGGCGAAGGCGAAGAAGAGCAGCCCGGCGGCGGTGAGCACGCCGCGCCCGGAGCCGCCGAGGTCGCCGAGCCGGTCGAGCGAGACGTCGCCGCCGACCGCGCCGGCCACCGCGACCAGGGCCAGCACCGCCAGCACCACGCCGACCAGCACCTTCGTCGCGATCGCGGTCTTGCCGATGCCGCGCAGGTTCACGGCGGTCACCGCCAGCACCGCGCCGACGGCGACGAGCCGGGCCTGCCCCGGCCAGAGGTACGCCCCGATGGTCAGCGCCATCGCCGCGCAGCTCGCCGTCTTGCCGACCACGAAGCCCCAGCCGGCCAGGAAGCCGGCGAACGGGCCGAGCCGCTCCCGGCCGTACACGTAGGTGCCGCCGGACTCCGGGTAACGGGCGGCGAGCCGGGCCGAGCTGGTCGCGTTGCAGAACGCGATGGCGCCGGCCAGCACCAGCGCCGCCAGCAGCCCCGCCCCACCGGCCGCGGCCGCGGCGGGCGCGAAGACCACGAAGACGCCCGCGCCGAGCATCGACCCCAGCCCGATGACCACCGCGTCGGGTACGCCCAGCCGGCGCGCCAGTTGATCCACGGCGAGACCCTAGGGGGCGGAGATGAACGGACGGTTCCAGTCCCGCAGCGCGCCCGGCAACGGCAGCCCGTCCCAGGTCACCCGGTGCAGCAGCCGGTCGAGGACGAGGCCGAGCATCAGGGCGGCCAGCCCGTCGGTGAGCCAGTGGAAGTTCAGGTAGGTGGTCGTGACCAGCAGGATCGCCGGTGGCGCGAAGCGGACCAGCCGGTACGCGACCGGGGACAGCCGCCCGGCGGTCAGCGCGGTCAGCAGCACGGCGATCACCCCGTACCAGACGATCGCGTTGGCGACGTGCCCCGACGGGTAGGACATCGAGTAGGCCCCCGCCGGCAGCCGGTTGAAGATCTCCACCGCCTCGCCGGGCGGCAGGAACGGATCCTTGACCGTCGCGCTCGGCGCGGCCCGGTCGGTCCACAGCTTCAGCGGGCCGATGGTCAGGGTGGTCAGCACGAACGCGCCCGCCACCAGCAACAGCGGCCGGACGGAGTGCCGGCGCCAGCCCACCGCGAGGGCGAGCGCCCCGCAGACCGGCATCAGCAGCCAACCGCCCTGCCCGAGCAGGTTGAACACCCGGGCGGTCCAGTACAGCGGCGCCGGGTCGTGCGCGAACGCCCACTCGCTGACCGCCAGGTCGAGATCGTGGAGCTGCCCCTCGGCGAGCGCCAGGGTCAGCGCCGCGAAACCGGCGAGCAGCACCGCGTCGAACCACCAGCCGGCCGGCCGGACCGGCCGGAGCTGCGCCTTTCCCCGTACCGCCGTGGTCTCCCGCACCCCGTCACGCTACCGGCCCGGCCGGTGCCGGACCGGGACGGGCCGGGGTCGCCCTGTGTGCCAAGCCACGAAGGGAGGCGCTCGGCGGGGGGACCCGTCAGACTTGTGCCCGTGCGGATCACCTCGGCCCTCGTGGACCCGGCGCTGCTCGATCTCCCCTGGTCGACCCCGCTGGAGGAGTGGCCTGCGCAACACCTGGTGGCGTTGCCCCAGGGCATCTCCCGGCACATCGTCCGCTTCGTCCGGCTGGGTGAGTACGTCTACGCGTTCAAGGAGACCCGCGAGCGGATCGCCGAGCGGGAGTACGACCTGCTCCGCGCCCTGGAGCGGATCGACTTCCCGTCGGTCGAGGCGGTGGCGATCGTCGCCGACCGGCAAACCGACGACGGGGAACCCCTCGAGTCGGTGCTGATCACCCGGCACCTGCAGTTCTCCCTGCCCTACCGGGCGCTCTTCTCGCACACCCTGCGACCGGAGACGATGGGCCGGCTGCTCGACGCGCTTGCCGCCCTGATCGTCCGGATGCACCTCACGGGCTTCTTCTGGGGCGACTGCTCGCTGTCGAACACGCTGTTCCGGCGGGACGCCGGGGCGTTCGCCGCGTACCTGGTGGACGCCGAGACCGGGGCGCTGCACCACTCCCTCTCCAGCGGCCAGCGCGGCGAAGACCTGGAGATCGCCCGGGTCAACATCTTCGGCGAGGCGCTCGACCTGCAGGCCGCCGGGCTGCTGCACGAGTCGATCGACCCGGAGGTGGTCTGCGAGGAGGTCGTGCAGCGCTACGAGCGGCTGTGGCACGAGATCACCTACGAGCAGCAGGTCGAGCGGGAGGCCCGGCACGACATCGAGGGGCGGATCCGCCGCCTCAACGAGCTGGGCTTCGACGTCGCCGAGGTGGCCATGTCCACTATCGACAACGGGCGGTACCTGGTCCGGCCGAAGGTGGTCGACGCCGGCTACCACACCCGGCGGCTGCTCCGCCTGACCGGCCTGGACGCCGAGGAGAACCAGGCCCGCCGGCTGCTCAACGACCTCGACGCCTACCGGGCCGAGAGCTACCTGACCGACGAGCAGCAGGCCGCCCACCGCTGGCTGACCGAGGTCTTCGAGCCGGTGGTCCGGGCCGTGCCCGCGCACCTGCGCCGCAAGCTGGAGCCGCAGGAACTCTTCGCGCAGATCATCGAGCACAAGTGGCTGCTCTCCGAGCGGGCTGGCCGGGACGTCGGGATGGCCCCGGCCGTGCAGTCGTTCCTCTCCGACGTGCTGGTGCACCGCCCGGACGAGCAGGCGGTGCTCGGCGTCGAGGTCCCCACCACCGGCTGACGGACCGCTGTCGCCCGCCTGCCGCCTGCCTGCCGCCTGCCGCCCGTGCCCGCCCGATCTGCCTCGGCTGGCGCTGTCGAGCTGCCCCTATGGACGGGGCATCCCTGCGGGTTGCTTTACAGGGGCGACAGCGCCAACCCAGCGAAGTGGTCTCACAGATGGGGCAGCTCGACAGTGCCGCAGCAGGCGGTGTGCCGGAGCCGGAGCCGCGCAGACCGGCCCGCCCAGGTTGAAGCCGCGCGGACCGGCCCGCCCAGGTTGAAGCCGCGTAGGCTGGGCCGCGCAGGTTGAAGCCGCGCAGACCGGGCCGGGCGGCGCGTCCGTTCACTCCACCCAGGAGCCGCCGCGCATCACCCGGACCACGTTGAGGTCATCGTCGAGCACCACCAGGTCGGCCCGGAGCCCGACCTGGAGCGCGCCCAACTGGTCGCCGAGGCCGATCGCGCGGGCCGGCGTGGTGGACGCCATCCGGACGGCGTCCGCGATCGGGATCCCGGCGGCCACCGCGTGCCGCAGCGCGGCGTCCATGGTCAGGGTGCTGCCCGCGATCGCGCCGTCGCGGGCCAGCCGGGCGACGCCGTCCGCCACCGTGACCGCCTGGCCGCCCAGGTCGTACTCGCCGTCGGGCATGCCGGCGGCGGCCATCGCGTCGGTGATCAGGGCGGCCCGCTCGGGGCCCGCCGTCGACGTGGCGAAGGCCAGCATCCCGTCGTGCAGGTGCACGCCGTCGGCGACCAGCTCGCAGACCACGTTCGGCGCGTCCAGCAGGGCCACCACCGGGCCGGGCTCGCGGTGGTGCACCGGCCGCATCCCGTTGAACAGGTGGGTGCCGACGCTCGCGCCCGCCGCGACGGCGGCGCGGGTCTCGTCGAACGTGGCGTCGGTGTGGCCGACCGCGGCGACCACCCGGTGCGCGGTGAGCAGCTTGATCGCCTCCAGCGCGCCGTCCCGCTCGGGGGCGAGGGTGACCATCCGGACCGCCCCGCCGCCCAGCTCGATCAGTTCGGCCAGTTCGTCGGTGGACGGGTCGCGGAGGTACTCGGGGTTCTGCGCGCCGCAGCGGGCGGAGGAGAGGTACGGCCCCTCGAAGTGGATCCCGGCCAGCACCCCCTCGGCGACCAGCGGGGCGAACGCCCCGGTGGCCGCGCGCATGAGCGCGAACGGTGAGCTGACGAGGCTGGCCAGGAGGGTGGTGGTGCCGTGCCGCAGGTGGAAGTCGGCGGCCTGCCGGGCCTGCTCGGCGTCGCCGGTGGTGAAGGTGTGTCCGCCGCCGCCGTGCGTGTGCATGTCGACGAAGCCGGGCACGATCCAGTGCCCGTCGTGGACGGACGGGTACTCGGCCACCGCCCTGATCCGGCCCTCGTCCAGCTCCACGCAGCCCTGCCGGATCACGCCGGTCGGGGTCACCACCTTGCCGTTCACACGGTGGGCCATCACTTCTCCAGACTGTCGAGGGCGAGCAGGGCGGCGCCGAGGCAGCCGGCCTCGTCGCCGAGGGCCGCCGCAACCAGGCGCGGCTCCCGGTGGAACGTCATCCGCTCGTGCAGCGCGGCCCGGAGCGGGTCGAGCAGCCGCGCGCCGGCCCGCGCCAGGCCGCCGCCGAGCACGACGGTCTCCACGTCGTAGAGGGCCTGGCCGGTGGCGAGGCCGTCGGCGAGCGCCTCGACGGCCTCCCGCCAGACGTCCGCCGCCAGCGGCTCGCCGGCCGCCGCCCGGTCGGCGACCTCGGCGGCGGTCGCCGGCACACCTGCCAGCGCCGAGTAGCGCCGCCCGATCGCGGCGGCGGAGGACACCGCCTCCAGGCAGCCGGGACGGCCGCAGCCGCAGGGCGGTCCGCCGGGGCGTACCTGGATGTGGCCGATCTCGCCCGCGGCGCCGTGCGCCCCGGTGGCGGATTTGCCGTCGACCACGTGGGCGGCGGCGATCCCGGTGCCGATCGCGACGAAGAGGACGTGCCCGGCGTCGCGGCCCGCGCCGAGCCGGGCCTCGGCCAGGCCGCCGGCGCGCACGTCGTGGCCGAGCGCCGTGGGCAGCCCGAGCCGCTCGTGGGCGAGGCCCCGCAGCGGTACGTCCCGGAAGCCCACGTTCGCCGACCAGACGGCGGTCCCGCGCGCCTCGTCGACCACCCCGGGCACCGCGATGCCGACCGCGACCGGGTCGAGCCCGTCGGCGCGGGCCTTGCCGGCCAGCCCCTCGGCGATTCCCAGGATGGTGTCCACCACGGCGTCCGGGCCGCGCCCGGCGTCGGTTGGGTGCCGCTCGGCGTGCAGCACGGCCCCGTCCGCCCGGACGAGGGCGCACTTCATCCCGGTGCCGCCGACGTCCAGCGCGACGACGACGTCGGCTGACCTCACGCGAGTACCACGGAACGGGTCAGGTGCCGGGGCGCGTCGGGGTCGAGGCCCCGGCTGGTGGCGAGCGCCACGGCGAACCGCTGCGCCAGGATCAGGTCGGCCATCGGGTCGACCGGCGTACGGCCGGCGGCCCAGCTGCCCAGCACCGTGCGGCAGCCGTGGGTGCGGCTGTGCACGAACGCCGCCCCCGTCGCCGCCACGTCCTCCGGCAGCCCGTCGGGCAGCTCGCCGAACGCCCAGACCAGCCGGCCGGGCGCAGCGATCGAGATCGGCCCGTGCCGGTAGTCCATCGCCGGGTACGCCTCGGCCCAGAAGGTGGCCGCCTCGCGGCACTTCAGGGCCGCCTCCTGGGCCAGCCCGACCGTCCAGCCGCGACCGAGGAAGGTGGCCTGCTCGATCCGGGTCGGGTCGATCGGCAGCGGGGCGCGCACGGCCACCTCCGCGTCGGCGGCCAGCGCGTCGATGTTGTCGCCGAGGTGGGCGCGGAGCAGGGCCAGCGCGGTGGTCGCGAAGCGGGTCTGCACCACCGAGCGCTCGTCGGCGAAGGGCATGGTCACCGCCGCGTCGGCCAGCGCGACGGCGGGGGAGTCCGGGTCGCCGACCAGGACGGTGGCCGGCACCCGCCCGCGCAGGGCGGCGACCAGCTCGGTGACCTCGGTGGTCGTGCCGGAGCGGGTGATCGCGACGAGCCGGTCGTAGCGCCGGCCGGCGGGGAACTCGGAGGCCTGGAAGGCGTCGGTCTCGCCCTGCCCGAGGTGTTCGCGGCGGGCCGCGTACGCCATCGCCATGAACCACGACGTGCCGCAACCCACGACGGCGACCCGCTCGCCGGGACGGGGCAGGTGGTCGGCCGCGGTGGCGGCGAGTCGCGCCGCCTCCCGCCAGCAGTCGGGCTGGCTCGCGATCTCGGCGTCGACGTACGACATGAGAACTCCTACGCAGGGGAGCGGTGCGCAATACGGCTCGTTAGAGCCGCCTTTCGCGCGTTATTCTGCGCGAAAGCGGCTGGCTGTGGCAACCAGCCCCGGTATCGCGCAAGCCAGGGTTTTGCGCCCTCGTAGTTTCGCGCACTACTGTGCACGCAATCAATCACCGACCGCGCAGTAACTGGAGGGCTTGGGTGGACCGGTACGCCAGATGGAACGCCCTGCTCGAGATGCTGACCGACAACGGCCGGGTCAGCGTCGAGGAGGCCGCCGAGCGGTTGGACGTCTCCCAGGCCACCATCCGGCGCGACTTCGACCAGCTCGCCCAGCAGCAGATGATCACGCGGACCCGGGGCGGCGCGGTCGCCAACGGCGTCTCGTACGACCTGCCGCTGCGCTACAAGACCGCCAAGCACTCGGCGGAGAAGCAGCGGATCGGCGCCGCCGCCGCCGCGCTGGTCTCGCCGGGCACCGTGGTGGGCCTCAACGGCGGCACGACCAGCACGGAGGTGGCCCGGGCCCTCGCCGTCCGGCCCGACCTGAACACCAGCGCCGAGGGCGCCCAGCTCACCGTGGTCACCAACGCGCTGAACATCGCCAACGAGCTGCTGGTCCGTTCCCGGATGAAGGTCGTGGTGGCCGGCGGCGTGGTCCGCCCGAAGTCGTTCGAGCTGGTCGGCCCGCTGGGCGGGGCGCTGCTGCGCGAGGTCACCCTGGACGTCGCCCTGCTCGGCGTGGACGCGATCGACCCGCAGCTCGGCGCCGCCGCCCACCACGAGGGCGAGGCGGCGATGAACAACCTGATGGTGGCCCGGGCCAAGCGGGTCGTGATCATCGCCGACTCGTCCAAGCTGGGCGGTCACGCCTTCGCCCGGATCTGCCCGGTGGACCGGGTGGAGACTCTCGTCACCGACTCCGGGGCCAACCCGGAGGTGGTGGAGGCGTTCCGCGCCGCCGGGGTCACCGTCGTCTGCGCCTGAGATGAGGAGAAGGGCTCCGTCCTGACGCCTGGCGCGCGGGACGGGGCCCTTCTTTCATCCGATCGGCGCGTCGGATGCATACCGGGTATTGCTGCGGGCTGCATACCGCGTATGGTGTCGCGTGTCATACGCCCATCCGGGGGAGGTGCAGCTTGCCAGCTGTCCTGGAGATCGAAGGTCTCCGCAAGACGTACAAGAGCCGTCGGCGCGGCACCCGCAACGCGCTCGACGGTTTCGACATGCGGGTCGAAGAAGGGCAGGTGCACGGCTTCCTCGGTCCGAACGGATCGGGCAAGACCACCACGCTGCGTACGCTGCTCGGCCTCATCCGGCCCGACGGCGGCCGGATGGAGATCCTCGGGCACGAGGTGCCCACCGCGCTGCCCGCGGTCGCCGGACAGGTCGGCGCGATCGTGGAGAGCCCGCAGTTCTTCCCGCACTTCACCGCGCGGGACACCCTGTCCCTGCTCGCCGGCGCGGGCGACGTGCCGCAGCACCGGGTCGACGAGGTGCTGGAGCTGGTCGGGCTGCGCGACCGTGCCGGCGAGCGGGTCAAGACCTACTCGCTCGGCATGAAGCAGCGCCTCGCCGTCGCCTCGGCCCTGCTGAAGAACCCGAAGCTGCTGATCCTCGACGAGCCGGCCAACGGCCTCGACCCGGGCGGCATCCGGGAGATGCGCACCCTGACGCGCAGCCTCGCCGAGTCGGGGATGACCGTGGTGCTCTCCAGCCACATCCTCGGCGAGATCCAGCTGATCTGCGACTCCGTCACCATCATCTCGCTCGGCCGGCGGGTGGCCTTCGGGCCGGTCGAGCAGGTGCTCGCCCAGCACTCCTCGGGGGCGGTCCGGGTGCGGCTGGAGGCGGTCACCGACCTGCCCCTCGCCGCCGAGGCGCTGAACCGCGCCGGGATCCGGGTGGCGGGCCAGGCCGACCACCTGATGCTCGCCGGGGTCGACAAGCCGGCCACCGTGACCCGGCTCCTCGCCGAGCAGGGCCTCTACGTCAGCGAACTCGCCCCGATCGCGGTCGATCTGGAGAGCGTCTTCCTCGAACTGACCGCCACCGCGCCGGTACCCGGCCAGCACCGGCAGGTCGACCAGTCCACGAAGGTCGGTGGCGCGGGTCAGCCCGGCGCCGCCGGAGGAGGGTGGGGCGCGTGAGCCTCTACCGTACGGAGCTGCGCCGGCTCGCCAAGCGGCGCTTCACCCGCTACATGAGCCTGCTGGGCCTGCTGGTGCTCGCGTTGGTGGTGATCGGGGTCTTCCTCACCAACGAGAAGATCGACGCCGCCGCGCTGGCGAAGGCCGAGCGCGCCGCCGAGCAGCAGTGGCAGCAGGACGTCCGCCACAACGAGCGGTACCGCGCGGAGTGCGACAAGGCGAAGGCCGCCGGAACGGGCCAGACCGAGGGCTTCCCGCAGGACTGCGCGTCCATCCAGCCACCGCCTCGGGAAGCCATCGAGGCGGAGTGGTTCCTCCCCTCCACCTTCGACTTCCGGGAGCACTTCGGCTTCACGCTGCTGCCGCTCGCGGCGATCCTGGCGCTGGTCGGGTTCGTCGTCGGCGCCTCCTTCGTCGGGGCCGAGTGGAACACCGGCGGCATGATGAACCTGCTGCTGTGGCGGCCGAAGCGGCTGACCGTACTGCTGACGAAGCTGGCCGCGCTGCTCACCGGGCTGGTCGCCCTGGCGGTGCCCACGACGCTGCTCTGGTTTGGCAGCTTCTGGCTCGTCGCCGTCTTCCGCGGCAGCACGGCGAAGATGACCTCCGGGGCGTGGCAGTCCTTCGCCCTGACCGGGCTGCGCGGGTTGGTGCTCGCCCTGGTCACCGCGACCATCGGTTTCGCTCTCGCCTCGCTGGGGCGGCACACCGCGATGGCCCTGGGCGGGGTGATCGCCCTGATGGTCGTCGGCCAGTTCGGCCTCGGCATCCTGCTGGCGATGGCCGGCGTGCGCTTCGCCGAGGCGTGGCTGCTGCCCACCTACGCCACGGCCTGGATGCAGAAGAAGGTGACCCTGGAGGACTGGAACTCCTGCCAGGCCACCTACTTCGGTGAGTGCAAACCGGACACCATGGACATCACCTGGCAGCAGTCCTCGGTGATGATGGCGGTCGGGTTCGTGGTGATCCTCGGCGCGGCCCTCTGGGCGATGCGCCGGCGGGACATCGCCTGACCGCGGGCGGTGCGACCGACGGCTCTCCCCGGCCCCCGGTCGCACCGCCGCTTGGCCGGCGTGACCGCGGACACGGCGTGGACCGGAGCGGTCACGTTCCGGCACCGTCGTCCGATGCGAACCGGGTCGGCCCTGGTTAGGCTGGGGTCCCCCACCGGTCGGCG
>NZ_JBFABB010000184.1:0-9939 GCF_040640035.1 Micromonospora sp. NPDC023633
GGCCCTGGACGCGTTCGTCGCCGGCGCCCGGCCCGCCACCGACGCCGCCCTCGTCCCGCGCTGAGCCACCCCGACCGCCCGCGCCACCGACCACCTCCGCCTGGCCCTGGCCCCGCGCCGAGCCCCCGGCCGCGTCGGCGCGACCCGACGGCCCTCGCCCCGCACCCCCGGCCGCGTCGAAGGCGACCCGACGGCCCTCGCCCCGTGCCGGGCCCTGTCCGAGGCGTCGGGAAGCGGACCTTTCGTCCGCCCGGGACACCGGGTGGGCGGGTCAGCGGGCCCGGACGGCCACCTCCGGCGAGGAGCTCTCCAGCGGGACGGCGTTGGCCGGGACCAGGCCGAGTTGCACGGCCGGGCGCGGCAGCGCGGCGTCGAGCAGCCAGTCGCTGCCCACCCGGATCCGGTTGCCCGGCATCGCCAGCAGGTGGTAGCCGCGGGTGACCGCCTTGGCGGGCAGCCCGGACAGCGACACCTTCAGCGGGTTCGCCGCCGCGTCCTTGCCGCCCAGGTCGACCACCCAGCCCAGGTCGTGGTGCTTGTACGGCCGGCGTCGCCCCTGCCCGTAGGAGGCGGCGATGTTGTGCGCGGCCAACTTGCCCTGCCGCTGCGCGTGCTGCGCCGTCATGGTGCAGATCTGGCCGGGCCGGGCCAGGTCCGGCACGGCGGCCGCGTCGCCGCAGGCGTACACCTCGGGGAAGCCGGGGACGCCGAGGTACTCGTCGACGACCAGGCGGCCCCGCTCGGTGCGCAGCCCCAGCTCGGCGACGAACGGGTCGGGACGCACGCCGACACACCAGACCAGGGTGCAGGTGGGCACGTACTCGCCGTCGGTGAGGGTGACCCCGTCGGCGGTCGCCACGGCCACCGAGGTGCCCATCCGCACGTCCACGCCCCGGCGGCGCAGCACCCGGTCGGCGGTGTCCGACATCCGCTTGTCCAGCTCTGGCAGCACCCGGGGCGCCACGTCGAGCAGCATCCACTTCGGGCGGATCTTGAGCCGGGGGCGCTGGGAGACCAGCTCGTCGGTGAAGAGCTGGCCGTGCGCGGCCACCTCGGTCCCGGTGTAGCCGGCGCCGACAACCACGAAGGTGGCGCGCGCCTGCTGCTCGGCCGGGTCCTCGGTCTGCTCGGCCAGCTCGATCTGCCGGACCACGTGGTCGTGCAGGTAGAGGGCCTCGGGCAGGCCACGGAAGCCGTGGGCGTACTCGGTCACGCCGGGGATCGGCAGCAGCTTGTTGACGCTGCCGACGGCCAGCACCAGCCGGTCGTACGCGATCCGGTTGCGGTCCCCCTCCGGCTGGGTGAAGCCGACCCAGCGGTTCTGCAGGTCGACGTGGTCGGCCTCGCCGATCAGCACCCGCACCCCGTCGAGCGTCCCGGTCAGCGGCACGGAGATCCGCCGGGGCTCGACCACACCGGCGGCCACCTCGGGCAGCAGCGGCAGGTAGAGGAAGTAGTCGGTGGAGTTCAGCACCACGATCTCGGCCCGGCCCCGGGCCAGCCGGCTCAACGTCTTCGCCGCGTGGTAACCGGCGAACCCGGCCCCCACGATCACCACACGAGGTTTCGTCATTGCGGCCCCGTTCCCACCCCGGGGCGGGGCAAACGTGGCGGGTCGGACGATTCAGCACTCGGCCAGCCGGACGTGCCCGGTCCGCGGCAGGCCGGGTTGGGCGGGATTGGTCAGCACGTACTGGGCCGAGTAGTGGTCGACGGTCTCGGCGCGCAGCACCAGCAGCTGCTCGCCGTTGAGGGTGAGCACCCAGCCGAGCAGTCGGGTGTCCAGGTGCACCAGGCCGCCGATGCTGCCCGGCGGCACGTCCCCGCAGGGGTCGGAGTACATGAAGGTCGGGCCGCTGAGCACGGCGAGGGAGTCCGGGCCGAGCTCTGGCGGCATGGCCCGCTGGTCGCCGGTCTCCCGGGCCTCGGCCCGCAGGCCCGGCGTGGGGTCGGCCGGGGTCGGACGCACGACAGCCATGACTCGACCGTAGGAAGACCGTCGCCCCGCGTCATCACCCGCTCCGGGTGAACCGGCGCCGGGCACTCGCCGCGCCTCTGCGGTCCACCGGGCCCGACGCCGAAATGGACGTGGCTGGCCGGACTGTCGCGCCAGGGCGGATCACCCGGGGCGGGTGGGTGCGCCTCACCCGCCCCGGCGGCACGGTGGTGCTCCACCGCCACCCGAGCGACGGGAGGACAGCGCATGAGCACACCGATGTCGAACGACCAGCGACAGCCGATCTACCTGCGGCAGAGCGGTCGCAGGCAGCTCACGCCCCGGCAGCGCCGGCGCGTCGAGCAGAAGCAGGGACGCTTCGAGCGCCTCGGCGTCCAGCGGGCCGAGACGCGCCGGCCCGGGCGCTGACCCGGCGGCCGGTGGCGGTCGCGACGGGCCGCCACCGGCCTACGTACCGGCGGGGGACGGCGCGGTGATCGCCCACCGTTCGTGGTCGCGCCACGCCCCGTCGATGAACAGGTAGTCCGGCGAGTAACCCTCCAGCCGGAAGCCGAGCTTGCGGGCCACCCGGCGGGACGGCTCGTTGCCGGGCTGGATGTTCGCCTCCAGCCGGTGCAGGCCGAGCGTGTCGAAGGCGTGCCGGACCACCAGGCCGATGCCGGCGGAGGCGTGTCCGGTGCCGCTGTAGGGCAGGAATGCGGCGTAGCCGAGGTAGCCGCCGCGCAGCGCGCCCATGAGGATCCCGCTGATGTTCACGTAGCCGGCGATCGCCCCGGACTCCCGGTCGCAGATCAGGTAGCCGGCGTGGTCCCGGCGGCGGATCTTGCGCAGGTACGCGGCGTACCGCGCCGGGTCGTCGGGGGCGGCGAGCCAGGGATGGTGCAGGTCCCGGCTGCGCCGGGCCGCCGCGACGAACTCGGCCTCGTCGGTCGACCGGGGCCGGCGGATGGCGGCCGGACCCGCCGTACGCAGATACCTCACGGCGAACCACTGTCGCCGGGGGCGCCGCCGTTGTCCAGCGGGTTGCGGGCGCGCCCCGGCCCTCACGGGCTGGCCGGCCGGTCCGTCCCGCCGCCGGCCCGCTCCAGGGTGTAGTGGACGGTCTGGGCGACGATCCAGCCCTGCTCGATGAGGAACGAGTCCGCCCCGTCGCGGACCCGCACGCCCTCGATCTCCGCCGTCCACTCCAGGAACGCCACCCGCCCCTCGACCAACCGGTTCGTGTACGCGTACCGGGCGCCGGGCAGCTCCTCCTCCAGCAGCCGCGCCAGCTCCCCGACGCCCGCGTGCCCGCGGAACACGCCCCGCCGCTCCAGGACCACGCACGACGGCGACACGTTGCGCGCCAGGTCCTCCGCGAACCGGTGCTCGGCGGCCAGCCGCAGGTGGTCGTCGAACACCTCCCGCGCCGACCGCGCCCGCAGGGCCTCGTCCGCCACCCGACCCGCATCCGGTCCTGTCGCGGCGCCCTCCCCCGCCGTCACAGCGGGCCCGGGTACGGCTGCTCCGGCGGCATCGGCACCCGCAGGAAGGTGGCCCCGCGCAGGTCCAGCCAGGCGTGCTCGGGCGAGCGGACCAGCCGCAGCATCACCTCGGCGCAGTTCGGGCAGCGGCCGACGAGGCCGGGCGCGTGCGGGTAGACCCGCAGGCCGGCCATCGGGCCGAGCATCCCGCAGTGCTCGCACCGCCCGGCGGCGGTGCTCAGGTCGACGGCGAACAGCTCGCGCAGCGGGCCGTCGAGCATGTTGCCGTCCAGGTACGTGTCGGTCATCGGGCGCTCCTCCTCGACGCTCAGCCGGTCGGGCCGAACCGTTCGGTCCGCACCCGCCGGCTCTGGTGGCCCAGCCCGACGAGCAGGTCCGCCACCGTCTCCACGAACCCCGTCGGGCCGCAGACGTAGCAGAGCGGCTCCAGCTCGGGCGGCCAACCGTGGGCGACGACGTCGGCGGGCCCGATCCGGTGCGGCTCGCCCCGCCAGCCCTGCGGCGCCTCGCGGGTGTACACGTACGTGACGTCCAGGCCCAGGTCGTCGCGGACCCGGCGGCGCAGCTCGTCGGCGTAGAACAGGTCGGCCGGGGTGCGCACCGAGTAGAGCAGCCGGAACGGCGCCCGGCTGCCGGCGGCCCGGCGGGCGCGGACCATCGCCATCAGCGGCACGACGCCCGACCCGCCGGCCACCAGCAGCACCGGGGCGGTCTCCTCCGGCCGCCAGACGAACCAGCCGCCGACCGGGCCGCGCACCTCCACCGGGTCGCCCTCGGTGTAGACGTCGATCAGGTACGGCGACACCTCGCCGTCGGGCACCCGCTGCACGGTCAGCGTGATCCGGTCGGAGTCGGCCGGGCCGGCCAGCGAGTACGACCGCGCCGCCTGGTAGCCGTCGGGGGCGGTCAGCCGCACGTCGACGTGCTGCCCGGGCAGGTGCCCCGGCCAGCCGGGCGTATCCAGCACCAGGGTGTGCGCGGTCGGCGTCTCCACCCGGCGCTCGCGCAGCCGGGCCACCCGCCAGCGCAGCGGGGCGGTCAATCGCCCTGGTACCGCTGCTCACGCCACGGGTCCCCGTAGTCGTGGTAGCCGGCGGTCTCCCAGAACCCGGGCTGGTCCTCCGTGCCGAGCCGGATGCCGCGCACCCACTTGGCGGACTTCCAGAAGTAGAGGTGCGGCACGAGCAGCCGGGCCGGGCCGCCGTGCTCGGCCGGCAGCGGGCCGCCGTCGTAGCGGTGCGCGACCCACGCCCGCCCGCCGCGCAGGTCGGCCAGCGGCAGGTTCGTGGTGTAGCCGCCGTACGAGTGGGCCTGCGCGTACCGGGCCCCGGTGTCGACGCCCTCCAGCAGCGTGTCCAGGGAGACCCCCTGCCAGTCGGTGTTCCGCTTCGACCAGCGGGTGACGCAGTGGATGTCCACCGTCGGGGTCTCCTGGGGCAGCGCCATCAGCTCGTCCCAGCTCCAACGGAACTCGGCGCCGGACTCGGTGGAGACGACGAACTCCCACGTCTCCAGCGGCACCCGCGGCGTCGGGCCGGCGGATAGCACCGGGAAGTCCTGCGTCAGGTACTGCCCCGGCGGCAGGGCCGGCTCCGCGGAGCGGGGCCGGCCCTGGAAGCCCGGTGACACGATTCCCACCCGTCAGTCGTACCACCCGGGGTGGGGCGGCGAGGCGCGGTCGGCCGGAACCGCACCGCGACGGGTGACGCCTCAGTGCCGCTCGACCACGATCTCCTTCTCGCCCCGGCCGGCCTTGGCGGTGGCCCGCAGGCTGGTGAGGGTGACGATCACCAGGACGCCGATGATGACGCCCAGGGAGGCGAGGGTCGGGATCTCCGGCACGCCCTTCCAGATGCCGTGCGCCCAGTGCAGGCCCAGCTTGAGGCCGATGAACGCCAGGATGATCGCCAGGCCGTAGCTGAGGTGCACCAGCCGGCTGAGCGCGGCGTGCAGCACGAAGTAGAGCGCGCGCAGCCCCAGCAGGGCGAACGCGTTGGTGGCGAAGACCAGGTACGGGTCCTCGGTGATGCCGTAGACGGCGGGCACGGAGTCGACGGCGAAGACGATGTCCGTGGCGAGCAGCGCGGTCACCACGAGGGCGAACGGGGTGAGCGTCCGCCGGCCGGCAATGCGGACGACCATCTTCGGGCCGTGGTAGTCCTCGGTGACCGGCATGAACTTGCGCAGCAGCCGCACCGAGCGCATCTTGCTGATGTCGACTTCCTGCTCGTGCCCGGTGAGGGCGTCGCGCAGCAGCTTCGCCGCCGTCAGCAGCAGGATGATCGCGAAGAGCAGGAAGGCGAAGTCCAGGGTCTGCAGGGCCGCCGCGCCGATCGCGATGAAGACCGCGCGCAGCAGGAGCGCGCCGGTGATGCCGTACAGCAGGGCCCGCTGGGCCAGCTCGGCCGGCACCGCGAACGCGGCCAGCAGCAACATGAAGACGAACAGGTTGTCGACCGAGAGGGACTTCTCCACCAGGTAACCGGTGAGGTACTCCACACCCTGTTTCGAGCCGAAGCGGGCCCAGACCCAGGCGCCGAAGGCCAGCGGCAGGGCGATGTAGAAGGCGGACCAGCCCAGCGCCTCCCGCATCGACACCTCGTGCGGCTTGCGGGTGACCAGGAAGTCCAGCACCAGCAGGGCGAGCACGGCGGCGATGGTGACGCCCCAGAGCGTGGGGGTGCCCACCGACTGGAGACCGGCGGCGGCAGCAAGATATGACGAATCGGACATGGAGCCTCCTCGAACACCCTGTCATGTTCGAGGTCTCCTTCACCCACTTTTCGTGGGCAGCCACCCGAGGCGTGCTCCGGGCACGCCGTACTGACCGGGATGGCTCGTGGGAAGTACTCCCCTCGTCGCGACAAGGTTAGGGCAGGCCCGTGGGCTCGGCAAACGCGCACGCCGGAACACGCGTCCCGGCGCCGGACCGACACCGGGCACCCCCGGCGCCGCCGGCGTCCGCCGGGCGCTCAGCGGGCGGTGACGGCGGCGAGCACGGCCGCCACGTCGAGGTCGGCCATGCACGCCGGGCCGGCCGCGTCGAGCGGGCAGCGCGCCTCCCACCAGCAGGGCTGCTCGGTGATGGCGGTGGGGCGCCGGTACGCGCACCCGGGCAGGCCCTGGAGGTCGGTGCCGCCCATCCCGTACCGCCGGGCGTCGGTGGGACCGAACAGCGCCACGGTCGCGGCGCCGGTCGCGGCGGCGAGGCGCACCGGGCCGGTGTCCGGCCCGACCACCACCCCGCCGAGCCGGCGCAGCGCCGCGAACTGGCCGGCGAGGCTGGGCAGGTCGGAGCGGGGAAGCGGCACCCCGACCGGCGCGGCGGGGTCGACCGGGCCGACGGTGAGCACCGGGTGTCCGCGCCGGGTCAGGGCGCGGGCCAGCCGGTGCCAGTACCGGTCCGGCCAGCGCTTGACCGCCATCCCCGCGTCGGTGACGAGCACCACCGGCGGCGCGAGGGGCTCCCCCACCAGCCGCGCCACGGCCCGCTCCCCCGCCCGCAGGGCCTCGGCGCCCAGGTGCACCCGGGGCCGGGCGGCCCGGTCGGCCGCGTCGAGCAGCCCCTCGGCGCAGAGGATCTCCAGGTAGCGGTCGCCGACCGGCTGCTCGGGCGGCGGATCGCGCCACAGGTTCGTCACGGCCCGCCCGGCGCCGGCCTCGAGAAGCTCGGGGATGCCGTCGTAGCGGGTGGTGGCGACCGCCAGGTCCGGCCGGGTGGCCGCGAGCGCCGCGACGACCGCCTCCCGCTCGGCGCCCGGCCTGCCGTGCCGGGGCGTGCGCACCTCGGCGACCGCCGGGTCGGCGCGCACCAGGTCCGCCCCGGGGTCGTGGGTGAGCACCCGCAGCCGCGCGCCGGGGTTGCGGCGGGCCAGGCCGTGCACCGCCGGCAGCAGCATCAGCAGGTCGCCGATCCCGCCGAGCAGGTCGACCACCAGGATGTCCGAGTACCGGTCAGGCATCGACGCGTCCCAGGGTGCGGGCGTAGAGGTCGCGGTGCGCGGCAGCCACCCTCGGCCAGGAGTACGCGGCGGCGAAGGCCCGCCCGCGCTCGGCGAGCCGGCGGCGCAGCACCGGATCGGCGAGCAGCCTGCCCACGGTGCGTACGATCGCGGCGCTGTCGCGGCGGGCGCCGATCACCGCCACGGCCCCGCTGCGGTGCGGCCCGGCGTCGCTGGCGTCGGGCTCGGTCACGGCGGTCGGCACGCCGTGGGCGAGGGCGGCGAGCAGGGCCCCGCTCTTCGTGCTCACCCCGGCGGTGAACGGCAGCACCACCACGTCGGCGGCGTGCAGCGCGGCGGAGACCCGGTCGGCGGGCAGGTGCCCGGTGAACGTCATCGCGTCGGCCACCCCGCACCGCTGCGCCAGCCCGGTCAGCTCGGCGCGGAACGTCCGTGCCTCCTGCTCGGGCAGTGCCTGCGAGGTGAACCCGCCCACCACCAGCAGCCGCAGGTCGGGATGGTCGCGCCGCAGCTCGGGCAGGGCCTCGATGAGGTACCGCAGGCCCTTCACGGGGTGCACGAAGCCGAAGAAGGCCAGCAGCGGCGCGCCCTGCGGCAGGCCCAGCTCCGCCCGCAGGCGCGCCCCCGCGGTGGGCGCGCCGACGTGGTCGACGACGTTCGGGGCGATCGGGATGTGCGTGGCCGCCCGGCCGGTGCGCGTTTGGACCACGTCGCCGTGGCCGGGGTTCGTGACGATCACGGCGGCGCTGGCCGGCACCAGCCGGCCGGACTCCCGGTCCCAGCAGCGGGCCCGCTCCACCGCCGACCAGAGCCGCCCCGGCAGCCAGCCGGGGCAGGCCCACCAGCCGTACTCGTGCAGGGTGGTGACCAGCGGCACCCGCCGGGGCAGCCGCCAGGGCAGCAGTCCGGGCTGCCCCGAGAACCGGTACGCCGACGGGGCGAACTGCACGTGCACGACGTCGGGGGCCAGCTGACGGACCCGGCGGGCGGCCCGGGCGGTGGCGACCCGCCAGCGTCCCCGCTCGGCGTCGGGGCGTACCGGCACCGGGGTCGCCTCGACGCCGACGACGGCGAGCGCCTCGACCAGGTGCGTCACGTAGTCGCTGACGCCGTCGGCGTCGGGCCGACCGGGACCGTGCAGCATGGCCACCCTGATCCGCTCGTCGACCACGCCACCTCCCGCGTCTCGGCGGGCGGGTTCCCGACCCCTTACGACGCAAACGCGCCTCGCCTATGGTGTGCCGATGACCGAGGACGTCCCGGCCGGCCCGCTGGCCGGCGTGCGGGTGATCGAGCTGGCCGGCATCGGGCCCGGCCCGTTCGCCGCGATGATGCTGGCCGACCTGGGCGCGGACGTGGTCCGGGTGGACCGGGCCACCGACGTGGACCCGGAGGCGTTCGGCACCCCGCACCCGGACCTGCTCAACCGGGGACGCCGCTCGGTCGGGGTGGACCTGAAGTCCCCCGGCGGCCGCGAGGTGGTGCTGGCCCTGGTCGCCGGCGCCGACGCGCTGGTCGAGGGGTTCCGCCCGGGGGTCACCGAGCGGCTCGGCATCGGCCCGGCGGACTGCCTCGCGGTGAACCCCCGGCTGGTCTACGGGCGGATGACCGGCTGGGGGCAGGACGGCCCGGCGGCCCCGTACGCGGGGCACGACATCGGCTACGTGGCGTTGACGGGCGCGCTGCACGGCATCGGCCGGGCCGGCGAGCGCCCGGTGCCGCCGATGAACCTGCTCGGCGACTTCGGCGGCGGCGGGATGATGCTCGCCCTCGGCCTGGTCTCCGCCCTGTACGCGGTGCGCGGCGGCGCGCGGGGGCAGGTGGTCGACGCGGCCATCGTCGACGGCGTGGCGGTGCTCAGCACGCAGATCCACGCGCTGCGCCGGCTCGGCATGTGGCAGGACGCGCGCGGGGTGAACCTGCTCGACGGCGGCGCACCGTTCTACGACACCTACGAGTGCGCCGACGGCCGGTACCTGGCGGTCGGCGCGCTGGAGCCACGGTTCTACGACGAGCTCGTCCGGCGCACCGGCTTCCCGCTCCCCCCGGACGAGGCGCTGGACCGCACCGACCCGGCGAACTGGCCGGAGCTGCGCCGGTCGTGGGCGCGGCTGTTCCGCACCCGGACCAGGGACGAGTGGACGGCGCTGCTGGACTCCTCGGACGCCTGCGTGGCGCCGGTGCTGGACTGGCGGGAGGCGCCGGACCACCCGCACCTGGCGTCCCGGGGCACCTTCGTGCGGCGGGACGGGGTCACCCAGCCGGCCCCCGCGCCCCGCTTCTCGGGCACCCCCACCGCGCTACGCCGCCCGCCACCCCAGCCGGGCGAGCACACCGACGAACTGCTGGCCGAGGCGGGCTTCGACCCGGAGCGCGTCGCCGGCCTGCGCGCCGCCGGCGCCGTCGCCTGACCGGCCGCCACCGCCCCGGCCGGCACCCTCAGAGAGTGTTGTGATACCTGGACGTGACCTTCGCTGACTGTGTCAGCGAAGATCACTTCTGTGTCGCTGTGTCTGTAAACCGGTGTACGAGTCGT
>NZ_JBFABB010000185.1:0-9816 GCF_040640035.1 Micromonospora sp. NPDC023633
GTCCGGGGCGCGTCCGGCAGCGCCGGCTCGGCGGCTGGCCGGCTCGGCGGCTGGCCGGCTCGGCGGCTGGCCGGCTCGGCGGCTGGCCGGCTCGGCGGCTGGCCGGCTCGGCTCAGGCGGGGAAGACCAGGCAGAACGGGTGACCGGCCGGGTCGGCGTAGACCCGGAAGTCGTCGCCCTCGCCGGGCAGCCGCCGGGCGCCGAGCTCCAGCACCCGCTTCTCGGCCGCCTCCACGTCCGTCACCTGCACGTCCAGGTGGAACTGCTGGGGGCGCTCCGGGTCGGGCCACGCCGGCGGGCGCAGGTGGGGAGCCGCCTGGAAGGCGAGCCGGTGCCCCGACCCGGCGATCACGACCCAGCCGTCGTCGCTGGCGTCGGCGTCGACGGGCAGGCCCAGCACCTCGGAGTAGAAACCGGCCAGGGCCCGGGGGTCGGGGCAGTCGATGACCACGGTGCGCAGTTGTCCGATCATGTCGGCCTTCCTGCCCCGCCCGTACGACGGGAAACCTCAGTCCTCGGCGAGCCGCCGTCCCGCGTCCCGGCAGGCGGCGAGCACCGCGCGCGCGTACGGTCCGGTGGCGTGGGCCAGCCCGCAGGCGGGGGTCACCACGACCTGCTCGGCGAGCTGCCGGCGGGGGAACCCGAGGCGGTCCCAGAGCTGGCGTACCCGGTCGGCGATCTGCGCCGAGGTCGGCGCGCGACCGGCGGCCGACGGCCCGGTGGGCGCGGCGCCGGCCAGCAGCCCGAGCCCGGCGTCGATCGCCTCGCCCAGCGGGTCCAGGTCGGTGACGAGGCCGAGGTCGAACGCCACGCCGACGGCGCCGGTCGAGCGGATCAGCTCCAGCGGCACGTCCGGCGCGCAGCAGTGCACCACGGTCGGTACCCCGGCCGCCTCGACGACCGTGCGCAGCAGCGACGCGGCGTCGGCCGGCTCCACGGCCCGGTACGCGCCGAGCCCGCTCTCGGTGGGCACCCGCCCGGCGAGCACCGTCGGCAGCGACGGCTCGTCGAGCTGGAGCAGCACGGTGGCGCGCGGCAGCCGGCGGGCGACCGCCGCGACGTGCCCGCGCAGCCCCTCGGCGAGCGAGCCGGTGAGATCCCGGACCGCGCCGGGGTCGCGCAGCATCCGGCCGCCGATCGGCAGCTCCAGGGACGCGGCCAGGGTCAACGGGCCGCCGGCCTGGATCTTGACCGGCCCCGCGTACTCCTCGGCCTGCTCGGCGAGCTGGTCGAGGTCGCGTTCCATGAGGTCGCGGGCGCGGCGCAGTTCCCGTCCCGGGCGCGGCGCGATCCGCCAGCGGGCGGCGTACAGCTCCACCGGCAGCTCGACCAGCAGGCCGGCGGTCCGGCCGATCAGGTCGGCGCCGGGGCCCCGGGCCGGCAGCTCCGGCAGGTGGGGCAGGGCGGGAAGCTCACCGAGGACGATCCGTTGCGCCTCGGCGATGTCGGTGCCGGGAAGCGAACCGATGCCGGTCGCCGCGCCGGCCGGCCAGGGCCACACCTGATCTGTCACGGCCGAAGACTATCCGGTCCGCGGATCGGCGGGTGAGTCGTCAGCCGGCGATGGTGGCGGAGCCGAGCACGACGTCGCCGGCCGGGTCCGGCCGGTACGCCACGATCGCCTGGCCGGCGGCGACCCCGCGGACGGGGCGGCGCAGCTCGGCGCGCAGGCCGTCGGCGGTCAGCTCGACGGTCGCCGGCACCACGTCCCCGTGCGCCCGCAGCTGCACCTCGCACTCCAGCGGCGCGTCGGGGCGCGGCCCGCCCGTCCAGACCGGACGCTCGGCGCGCACCCGGGAGACCTCCAGCGCCTCGGCCGGGCCCACCGTCACGGTGTTGGTCTTCGGCGTGATGGAGAGCACGTAGCGCGGCCGGCCGTCCGGCGCCGGGCGGTCCAGGTGCAGGCCGCGCCGCTGCCCGACCGTGTACGCGTACGCGCCGGTGTGGCTGCCCACCACGGCGCCGGTGGTGGCGTCCACCACCTCGCCGGGCGCCTCGCCGAGCCGCTTGGCGAGGAAGCCGCGGGTGTCCCCGTCGGCGATGAAGCAGATGTCGTGCGAGTCCGGCTTGTCGGCCACCGCCAGCCCCCGCCGGGCGGCCTCCTCGCGGACCTGCGCCTTCGTCGAACCGCCGAGCGGGAAGATCGACCGGTCCAGCTGTGCGCGGGTGAGCACCGCCAGCACGTACGACTGGTCCTTGGGCAGGTCGACGCTGCGCCGCAGCAGGCCGTCCGCGCCGAGCCGGGCGTGGTGGCCGGTGACCACGGCGTCGAAGCCCAGGGCCACGGCCCGGTCCAGCACCGCCGCGAACTTGATCTTCTCGTTGCAGCGCAGGCAGGGGTTGGGCGTACGACCGGCCGCGTACTCCGCGACGAAGTCGTCCACCACGTCGGAGTGGAAGCGGTCGGCCATGTCCCAGACGTAGAACGGGATGCCGATGACGTCGGCGGCCCGCCGGGCGTCCCGGGAGTCCTCCAGCGTGCAGCAGCCGCGCGCCCCGGTGCGGTAGGTCTGCGGGTTGCGGGCCAGCGCCAGGTGCACGCCGGTCACGTCGTGCCCCGCCTCCACGGCCCGCGCCGCCGCGACCGCCGAGTCGACCCCGCCCGACATCGCCGCCAACACCCTCACCGGCCACTCCCTTCGCCCCACCGACCCTATCCCCACCCCACCCCGCCGACCCCACCCCCTGCCGCCGCCGATCATGCGGTCGTGGTGGTGGACGAATGCCGCGCAGGGCCAGGCTTCGGGCACCACCACTGCATGATCGCCGGACGGTTGGGGGGCGGGGTGGGGACGGGGGTGGGTCAGCGGGGGGTACGGGGGGTGGCGGCGCGGCGGGCGCGCTCGACGGCGGCCGGGAGGGCGGCGATGAGGGCGTCGACGTCGGCGGAGGTGCTGGTGTGGCCGAGGGTGAAGCGCAGCGAGGAGCGGGCGCGGTCGTCGTCGGCGCCCATGGCGAGCAGCACGTGCGAGGGCTGGGCCACCCCGGCGGAGCAGGCGGAGCCGGTCGAGCAGGCGATGCCCTGGGCGTCCAGCAGGAGCAGCAGGGCGTCGCCCTCGCAGCCGGGGAAGGAGAAGTGCGCGTTGCCCGGCAGCCGGTCGGTCGGGTCGCCGTTGAAGACGACCTCGGGCACCGCGTGGCGGACCCGCTCGACCAGGTCGTCGCGGAGCGCGGCGACCTGGGCCGCGTACTCCTGCTGGCCCTTGACCGCCGCCTCCACGGCGACCGCGAAGGCCACGATGCCGGCGGTGTCGAGGGTGCCGGAGCGCACGTCGCGCTCCTGGCCGCCGCCGTGCAGCACCGGGGTGGCCGACACGTCGCGGGCGAGCAGCAGGGCGCCCACCCCGGTGGGCCCGCCGAGCTTGTGCCCGGTGACGGTCAGCGCGGCGACCCCGCCGACGGAGAAGTCGACCGGCACCTGCCCTATCGCCTGGATCGCGTCGGTGTGGAACGGCACCTCGTGCTCGGCGGCGACCGCGGCCAGCTCGGCGACCGGCTGCACGGTGCCGACCTCGTTGTTGGCCCACATCGCGGTCACCACCGCGACCCGGTCGCCGTGCGCGGCCAGCTCGGCGCGCAGCTCGTCGGGGCTGAGCCGGCCGGCCGCGTCGACGGAGAGCCAGCCCACGCCGGCCCCCTCGTGGTCGGCCAGCCAGTCCACCGCGTCGAGCACCGCGTGGTGCTCGACGGCGCTGGAGACCACCCGGTCCCGCCGGGGGTCGGCGGACCGGCGGGCCCAGAAGATGCCCTTCACCGCGAGGTTGTCGCTCTCGGTCCCGCCGCCGGTGAAGACGACCTCGGAGGGCCGGGCGCCCAGCGCGGCGGCCACCCGTTCCCGCGACTCCTCCACCCGCCGCCGGGCACGGCGGCCCGCCGCGTGCAGGGAGGACGCGTTGCCGACCTCGCGGGCGGTGGCGACGTACGCCTCCAGTGCCTCGTCGAGCATCGGAGTGGTCGCCGCGTGATCCAGGTATGCCATCACGGTCCAGCCTACGACCGGCGCCCGACCCGCCGGAGGCCGGAGTACGCCGTGCGGGGTCCCGGGGCGCGGGGTCCGGTCAGGCCGGCACGGCGGTGACCACGATGTTGTCGCGGTACCGGCGCGCCTCGGCGTCGAACGGCCCGCCGCAGGTGATCAGGGTCAGCCGAGGCCTGCCGTCCCGGGCGAAGTAGCGGTCCAGCGGGATCTTCGTCTGCACCTTCGCCGTGCTCGACGCGACCGAGCCGACGCCGGAGCCCGCCCCGGAGCGGGTGGTGCTGGCCAGCGCGCCGCTGAAGGCGTACGGCGCGACGCCGCCGGACGCCAACGGCGAGGCCCGGGTGTTCGACAACGGCAGACTGCACCTGCACGTGGCGAATCTCCCGGACGTCCCGGGGTATTACGAGGTCTGGCCATCAACCCACGGAACATGAAGATGTTCTCGGTCGGCGTGCTCGGCGACGCGGCGGACGAGCTGCTGCCGTTGCCACCGAACGTCGACCTTGAGGCATACTCGGTTGTCGACGTCTCCGCCGAGGCGTACGACAACAACACCGCCCACTCCGGCAAGAGCCTGTTGAGGGGCACCCTGACGGGCTGATCGGCGGGCCGGCTCAGCTCCCCGGCCCGCCGATCAGCTCCCATCGCCGGCCCCCCGCCGCTCAGCCGAGCCGGCGGCCGAACCGGCCGAACCGCTTGTCGAGCGCGACGATGGCGGAGACCACGACGGCGATGCCCAGGATCCGCAGCCACGCCTGCCCGTCGATGGGTGCCGTGCGGAACAGGTCGTTCATCACCGGCAGATAGGTCAGGGCGAGCTGGCCGAGGGCCTGCACCAGCACCCCGACGATCAGCCAGCGGTTGCTGCACAGGCCCAGCCGCCACGGGGAGCGGGTCAGCGAGCGGCAGCTGAACAGGTAGAACGCCATCACGGTGACGAAGAGGTTCACCGCGGCGGTCCGCGCCTGCGCCAGTCCCTCCGAGTCGACGTACTCGGCGGGAATCCCGGAAACGGCGAGGGCCGGCAACCGCGTCGCGGTTCCCGGCCCTCGCTCGGACGGGCGTCAGCTCACTTGCGCTTGCGGATCTCGTCCGCGGCCTGCGGGACGATCTTGAACAGGTCGCCCACCACGCCGAAGTCGGCCAGCTCGAAGATCGGCGCCTCGCCGTCCTTGTTGACCGCGACGATGGTCTTCGAGGTCTGCATGCCGGCCCGGTGCTGGATGGCACCGGAGATGCCGAGGGCGACGTAGAGCTGCGGGGAGACCGTCTTGCCGGTCTGCCCCACCTGGAACTGGTGCGGGTAGTAGCCGGAGTCGACGGCCGCGCGGGACGCGCCCACGGCGCCGCCGAGCAGGTCGGCCAGCTCCTCGACCAGCTTGAAGTTGTCGGCGTTGCCGACGCCGCGACCGCCGGAGACGACCACGCCGGCCTCGGTGAGCTCCGGGCGGGAGCCCTTCTGCTCGGCGACCCGGTCGACGACCTTGGCCAGCTTGTCGGTGTCGGTGACCGCGACGGTGAGCTGCTCGACGGCCGGGGTGGCCGCCGCCGGGGTCGGGTTGACCGAGTTCGGCCGGAGGGTGACCAGCGGCAGGCCGCGGGTGACCTTGGACTTGACGATCGTGGAGCCGGCGAAGGCCACCTGGGTGGCGGTGCCGTCGGCCGCCAGGCCGACCACGTCGGTCAGGATGCCGTTGTCCAGCTTGACGGCCAGCCGGGCGGCGATCTCCTTGCCCTCCTGGGACGAGGCCAGCAGCACGGCGGCCGGCTGCACCCGCGAGACCAGCTCGGCCACGACGGTCGCCTTGGGCGCCACCAGGTAGCCGTCGATCTCCTCGCTCTCGGCCGCGTAGATCTTCTCCGCGCCGTACTCGCCCAGCTTGGCGCTCAGCGCCTCGGCGGCGCCGGGGCCACCGAGCACGACCGCGCTCGGGGTGCCCAGCTCGCGGGCGAGGGTGAGCATCTCCAGGGTGACCTTCTTGACGCCGAATTCCCGGGTGGCTTCGACGACGACGAGAACCTCAGACATGTCCAGACCTCTCACACGAACTTCTCGGTGGCGAGGAACTCGACCAGCTTGACGCCGCCGTCGCCCTCGTCGGTGATCTTCGCGCCGCCGGAGCGCGGCGGACGCTTGGTGTGCTCCAGCACGGCGCTGGTCGCGCCCTCGAAGCCCACCTCGGCCGGGGCGACACCGAGGTCACCCAGGGAGAACGTCTGCACCGGCTTCTTCTTGGCGGCCATGATGCCCTTGAAGGACGGGTAGCGCGGCTCGTTGATGGTGTCCCAGACGGAGACCACGGCGGGGGTCGAGGCGGTGACCACCTCGTAGCCCTCCTCGGTCTGCCGCTCGACGGTCAGGGTCGAGCCGTCGACGGTGAGCTTGCGGGCGCCGGTCAGCGCCGCGATGCCCAGCCGCTCGGCGATCATGTGCGGCATGACCTGCACCCGGCCGTCGGTCGACTCGCTGCCGCAGAGCACCAGGTCGGCGTTCAGCTGGCCGAGCGCGGCGGCGAGCACCTTCGAGGTGGCGACGGCGCAGGAGCCGTGCAGGGCGTCGTCCACGACGTGCACGGCCTTGTCCGGGCCCATGGAGAGCGCCTTGCGGATCGACTCGGTCGCCCGGTCCGGACCCATGGTCAGGACGGTCACCTCGCCACCGTGCGCCTCCTTGATCTTCAACGCCTCCTCGATGGCGTACTCGTCCATCTCGTTGATGACGTTGTTCGCCGAACCGCGGTCGACGGTGTTGTCGTCAGTGCGCAGGTTGCGGTCCGCGCCCGAATCGGGCACCTGCTTGACGAGTACGACGATGTTCATCGCGCTTCGACGACCCTCCTGTTGGTGTTGCGATCGCTCGCCCGGTCTGGGCCGCAGCCTCGCGCGTCCGTTGACGTCGGTCAACCGCGCGGTGCTGTGCAGTTGCCCACGGCGCAATGTTACCTGCCAGTAGCATCCGCCTCCGGCGACCTCAGGGTGACACAGCTCACCGAGAGCCCCGCAGGCGGGTAATCTGACGAATCGGGAGGTGTCACGAAATGTCAGAAAACACCAGTAACGGTCACCCCGACGTCCCCCGGCACCTCTGTCGCCGGACGCGACCCGAGGCGTACCGGTGCGCCTGCGGCCGGCTCCGCGACCGGTGCGTCCGGGCCACCGTCCGGGCGCTCTGGTCGCCGGCCCGGCAGGCCCACGGCGAGACCACCCGTCCCGACGCGCCCCGCGCCGTCGCGCCCGAGGGCGGCCACCGGCACCGGGCCGCCGGTGCGGCTCACGCCGGCTGATCCAGCGCGCCCCTGATCCGCTCGATGACCGCCGCCTCGGCCGGGGCCACCCCCCGGTGCGCACCGGCCACCCGCTCGGCCGCGGACAGCACCACCTCGCGGTAGCCCGCCACGTCCCGGGGCGACTTCTCGCGCAGGATCCGCACGGAGCGGCCCAGCGCCGGCAGCACCACCGACTCGATCTCCAGCGCCGATTCCCGGGGCAGCTTCGGCAGCGGGCCGCTGGTCAGCGCCTCCTTCACCACCCCGCTGCTGTCGGCCATCGCACCGGAGGCGGCGAAGCTCTCCCGGAACAGCGCGAGCATCCCCGGGTCGGCGTTGGCCACCAGGAACACCGCCCCGAACGCGCCCGTCTTGAGGGTCAGCCGCTCCTCGGCCGTCAACCGCTGCTCCATGATCACGGAGTGTAGACGTAGGCGGTGGCCGTGGTGACCGCTACGAGCCCCAGCCGCTCCAGGATCGGCCGGCTGTCCGGCGAGCAGTCCACCTGGAGCAGCGTCCTGCCGCGCTGCTGGGCCAGGCGCGCCCGGTACGCGACCAGCGCCCGGTAGACGCCCCGCCGCCGCCATTGGGGCAGGGTCGAGCCGCCCCAGAGGGTGGCGAAGCTGCTGTTCGCCTGGTAGCGCACCCAACCCGCGCTCACCACCTCGTCGCCCGCCTCGGCCACCACCACGGTGATGGACTGCGGGTCGGCCTCGATCTCCTTCGCCAGACCGGTCGCCAGGTGGCCACGGTCGTCGTGCCAGACCGCCTCCTCCATCGCGGCGATCCGCCCCAGGTCCTCCCGGGCGCTGACCTCGCGCAGGCGTACCCCCTCGGGCAGGACGGGGACGGCGGCGGCCAGCGCCGCGACCGGACCGACCACGACGGTTTCCTCGTCCTCCGCGACGAAGCCGGCGGCGCGCAGCCGATCGGGCAGGTCGGCCGGCTGGTCGTGGCCGTTGAGCTTCCACTCCACCGCCTCGCCACGCCGGCGGAAGAACTCCACCTGCCGGGCGATCAACGCGTCCAGCTCGGCGCCGGCGAGCCCCTCCAGCGTGCGGTACGTGAGGAAGCCGCGCCGGTCGAGGCCGAGGACGCGGACCAGCGGGCCGTCCCGTTCCACGGTGACCCCGGCCGGCAACGGGTCCGGGATCTCCGGGCGGACCTGGGCGTCGTAGGCGTCCCGCAGCGTGCGGGCGTCAAGATCGGTCATCACCTCAGGCTACGGCCGGAAGGAAGCGGATAATCGGCGGCATGTGGCAGGTGATCAGGCGGTGGTTCGACCCGCGCGAACTGCGCGCGGTCGGCAGCACCCCCGACTACCGCTTCTCGCTGGCCAACGAGCGGACCTTCCTGGCTTGGCTGCGTACCGGGCTGGCGCTGGTCGCGGGTGGGCTGGCCGCCGCGCAGTTCCTGCCGCCGCTGCCGCTGGCGCACCTGCGCGAGGCGATCGCCGTCGCACTGCTGCTGCTCGGCGGCACGGTCGCCGTGCGGGCGGTCGACCACTGGGCGCGTACCGAGCGGGCCATCCGGCTCGGCGAGGAGCTGCCCACCTCCCGCTTCCCGGCGGTGCTCGCCCTCGCCGTCGGCCTCGGCGCGCTGCTGCTGGTGGTGGCGGTGCTGGCCCGGGCGGTCGGCGGCGCGTGAGCCACGGAGCGGAGCCGCCACGGCGAAACCGGCCGGCGCGCGACCCCGGGCTGCAACCCGAGCGGACCCGGCTGGCCTGGCGGCGGACGGCGCTGGCGCTCACCGTGATCATGGTGCTGACCGTGCGGCTCGCACTCGCCGGCCCGCCGGCCGGCGGGACGCTCGGCGCGCTGGTCGCCGGGGCCGCCGTGCTGGGCTGGGGCGCGGCGCTGGCGGTCTGCTGGCGGCGGGCCACCGGCGTCGGCCCGATCCCCGGCTACGGACGGTCGCTGCCCCTGGTCGCCCTCGCCACCGCCGGCTTCGCGCTGCTCGGCACCCTCCTGGCGGCGCGCGGACTGGGTTGACGGGAGCCGGTGCGCCATCATTGACCCATGGCCCGGCTCTACGTCCTCCTCTTCGCGGTGCAGATCGTGCTAGCCGTCTGCGCGCTGATCAGCTGCCTCTCCGCCGAGGAGGGCGAGATCAAAGCCCTGCCCCGGATCGCCTGGGTGCTGATCATCCTGTTCTTCCCGCTGCTCGGCTCCCTCGCCTGGTTCGCCGCGGGGCGCGAGCGCGTCCCCGGGCGACCCACGGGCGAGACGCCGAAGGGACGGATCCTGCCGTCCCGGGAGCGGCCCCGCCCGGTCGCCCCCGACGACGACCCCGAGTTCCTCCGCTCGCTCGGCGAGCGCTCCCGCCGCGAGGACCAGGAGCTGTTCCGTCGCTGGGAGGAGGACCTGCGCCGCCGCGAGGACGACATGCGGCGGCGCGACGGCGAGCCACCGCGCGAGGAGGACCGCCCCGAGGGGTCCACGCCCGGTGCCTGAGTCCGCCGCCGTCGCCGGCCTCCCGGCGACGGCGGCGGGCCCGGCGCAGGCCCCGGTGGTAGCACCGGGGTGAGCGGCGGGCGGGGCGGGGGGGGCGGTGTGCACGTACGGCACCCCC
>NZ_JBFABB010000186.1:0-9745 GCF_040640035.1 Micromonospora sp. NPDC023633
CGCCGCGCGCGGCGATCCGGGTCGCCGGCACCCCGCTGCCGGGCACACCGGCGGCGGCGGTCGGGGTGTCGGCCGGCACCGGTTCGACGGTCAGCCCGTCGAGGATGCGGTCCACCCGGGCCTCGCGCCTGCGCCGGGCGTGCAGCGCCTCCTCGAAGTCCCGGCGGGCCTGCACCGCCTCGGCGTAGACGCGCTCGCGCACCTGCCGGGCCTCCTCCCGGGCGGCGTCGAGCTCGACCCGCGCCCGGGCCAGGAGGTCGACCGCCTCGCGGTCGGCGTCGTCCGCGCCGCGCCGGGCCCGCTCCGCGTCGCCGAGGTCCAGCCGCTGGAGCAGGCCCCGCAGCGCCGTCGCCTCGTCACGGATCTCGTCCCACTCGCGCCCGGCCCTCGCGGCGCCCTCCGCCCGCGCGGCGAGCCGGGCCAACCGGATGCCCATCTCGTCCAGGCAGGAATCGACCTGCCGCTGGTCGTAACCGGTCTCAACGACGGAGAACCTCATACTGTCGCCCCCCAGGCAGCTGGTCTTCCTTCCCCACCCTGGATCCTCGGCGCTGGGGGCGGCTGCGGAGGGGGTTCGGAAAAAATGTTCACCATGCGGACGCGCCCGGGCCCCGGGCGGGTCACGGGGTGCCGGCGGGGACGATCCGCCCGAAGGCGCCTCAGGCGCGCTTGGGGAGCACGACCACCCGGCCGAAGAACTCGTCGATCCGGCGCACCACGTCGTTGAAGTCGTCCAGGTCGATCGGCTTGGTGACGTAGGCGTTGGCCTGGAGCGTGTAGCTGCCCACGATGTCCGTGTCGGCGTTGGAGGTGGTCAGCACGACGATCGGGATGGTGCGCAGGTCCTCGTCGCTCTTGACCTCGCCGAGCACCTGCCGCCCGTCCATCCGGGGCATGTTCAGGTCGAGCAGGATGACGTCGGGCCGCCGGGCGTCGGTGTGCCGTCCCTCGCGGCGCAGGAACTCCATCGCCTCCTGGCCGTCGCTGACGACGTCGATGACCTTGTCGACGTCGGAGTCCGCGAGGGCCTCCTCGATCATCAGCACGTCACCCGGGTCGTCGTCCACCACCAGGATGCGAACCGGACTCGGGCTGTCTGCACCCATCACTACCTGCTTCGGGTCGGTGGAACGGAGAATCGCGAGGCGCTCTGTGCCGGCGGGAAAATCTAGCCCATCAGCCGGCGGACCGCGCCGTCGGGTCGGCCCGGTCGGACCGGTGCCTCAGCACCTCGGCGAGCCCCGTCACCTGGAGCACGCGGTCGACCCGGCCGGTGGCTCCGGTCACCCGCAGCCACCCGCCGTCGGCGGCGACCCGGTTGTCGCCCCGGACGAAGGCGGCGATGCCGGTGGAGTCGCAGAAGGTGAGCTCGGTGAGGTCGACCAGCAGGCGACGCTCGCCGGCGTCGACCAGCCGGTCGATGGCGGCGTTGAATTCGGGCGCCGTGCTCAGGTCGAGTTCGCCGGCCAGCCGCAGGCGTGTCGCCCCGCCCTCGCGGTCGGCGTGCGTGACGGTGAACGTCACCCCTGGTCCCCTTCGCTCCACCGCAGGCGGACGCTTGCAGTGTGGCAAGTATAAGCAGGACCACCCGCCGGGGCCGCACCGGCGCTCAGCGCGCTGCGGCGCCGCCCGCCGAGGCCACGGACGACCGGGCCGCCCCGAGGAACCGCGCGGCCCGGGGGAAGTCGCGCAGGACCCGTTCGTAGTGTTCCAGAGTCACCCGCAGGGTGGGGGCCGGCACCCCACGACTGGTGAGGATCTCGACCAGCCAGTCGACGAACTCGGTGAACAGCGAGACGTCGTCGACGTAGAGCGCGGCGGCCAGGAAGTCCACGATGTACCCGAGGTCGCTGACGGTGGAGTCCAGCTGGCTCGGCGTGTAGTCGCGCGTGCCCGGGTCGTGTTCCCGCAGCGTTGCCAGCGCCTCGTCGATCAGCTCGCCGCGCCGCTTGATCAGGCTGGTGTACTCGTCGTCGGCCAGGTGGCTCAGCTCCGCCGGCGCGACACGGCGCAGCGCCCGCTCGTCGGCGACCAGGTCGGCGGCGCTCGGGGCGTCGGGCGCCCAGGCTACGCCGAGCCGCCGGGCCCAGCGCCCGTCCACGCCGAAGCCCCGGCCCCCCACCACCACGGGAACGTCCACCCGGCGGCACGCCTCGATCATGCGGTGCGCGTGGGGCAGGCGCATCGGCAACGCGCAGGCGAGCGCGACCGCGTGGGCGTCGTGCCGGTGCAGGTACGACACCAGGTGCGGGGCGGGGACGCTGGCGCCGAGGAAGGTGACCTGCCAGCCCCGCAGCCGCAGCACCTCGGCGACGAGCCGGGGCGGCAGGGCGTGCCACTCCCCGTCCATGCAGGCCACCACGACCCGTCCCCGCGTCGGGCGCGGGTTCGCGTACGCGGCCACGGCCGCCACCACCCGCTCGCTGATGTGCGTCGCGGCGTGCTCCTGGGCGACGCTCCACTCGTTGCGTGCCCACCGCTCCCCCACCTCGGCCTGCGCCGGAGCGACCAGGTCGAGCAGGACCCGCTCGGCGGGCACGCCGGCCTCCAGCAGGCCGGTGGCCACCTCGATGGCGGCGTACTCGTCCGCCTCCTGGAGGCAGTACAGGTATCCGGGCCAGGCGCTGGCCGGGGTGACCCCGGCGGCCGGGGCGGCGGTCACGGTCGGGTCCCCCTCGCCTCGGCGGTGCCGGTCGCGTCGGGCACCGCGTGCAGATGCCGGGGAGTACGCCCATCCGGGCCGCTCGCCCGCAGCGCGAGCACGGCGATGTCGTCGTGGTCGCCGTGGCCCAGCCAGTCGCAGGTCACCTGCTCGACGCGCTCGGCCAGGGCCGGGGCGGGCATCCGCTGGCAGCCGGTGACGGCGTGGACCAGCCGCTCCGTGCCGAACTGCTCGTTGCCGCGGCGGCCACCGCGCGCCTCGGTCACCCCGTCGCTGTAGAGCAGGCAGGTCTCGCCCGGCTCCAGCCGGACGGTCACCTCCCCGATGCGGGGATCGGGGACCACGCCGACCAGCATGCCCGACAGCGCAACCGGCTCGACCTCGCCGGAGCCGCGCAGCACCAACGGCGGCAGATGGCCGCCGCCGGCCATCGTCAGGGTGAGGCCGCCCTCGCGATGCGCGCGGACCACGCCCAGCACCATGGTCGCGAAACGCCCCTGCCCCTGCGCCTGGCTGGTCTCCAGCAGCGCGTCGTTGAGCAGCTTCAGCAGGCGCCCCGGCTGCGACTCGACCCGGTGCAGCGCCTGGAGGCACTGACGCAGCTGGCCGGTGAAGACCGCCGCCTCGACGCCCTTGCCGGAGACGTCGCCGAGGAAGAACACGGAGCCGCCGTCGGCCAGCCGGTGCGAGCCGTAGAAGTCGCCACCGATGCGCAGGCCGGCCTGGGCCGGCCGGTAGGCGGTGCCCCACTGCACCCCGGTCGCCTCGGCCGGCTCCACCGGCACCAGGCTCGCCTGGAGCGTGTCGGCGACCTCGGCCTGGTCGCGGTAGAGCAGCGCCGTGGTCAGCGCCGCCCCGGCCCGGGCCGCGAAGGCACGGACCAGGTCCACGTCGGCCTCGTCGTACCAGCGGTCGACGCGCCGCGCGACCAGCAGCACGCCGGCCGGGGCGTCCCGACCGGGCAGCGGCACCACCCGCGCGCAGGCGTCCGCCGCATCGAGCCCGGGCAGCCAGCCGGCCTGCACGGCCTGGTCCACCAGCCAGTCGACCGTGTGCGGTTCGACGCCGGCCAGCCCCTCGGTGATCGCCGCGGGCAGGTCGACGGCGGGCAGGACGCCGCTGTCCACCACCGGGGTGTCGTCGTCGCTGCGGGCGGCCCGCCACCAGCGGGCCCGCCCGGAACGAGGTGCCAGCACCAGCACCGCCACCTCGGCCAGCGTCGGCACGGCCAGCCGGACCACCGCCGCGGCGGCCCGGTCGGGGTGCAGCGGGTTGCCGAGCTTCTCGCCGACGACCGCCAGGAACGCCGAGCGGGCCCGCTCGGCGAGCAGGGCGTCGGCGCGGGTGACGCTCTCGGTGACGTCCTCGACGTACCAGCAGCAGCGGGCGGCCGACAGCGCCACCTGGCGCGCGCGCAGCCGGCGGCCGTGGTGCGTGAACTCGGCGCCGTCGGCCAGCCCCGGGATGCCGGCCGCCGCGAGCAGCTCGCCCTCGGTGACCTCGGGCAGCAGCCGCTCGGCCACCGGGCTGACGTGCCGGACGACGTCGTGCGCGTCGCAGACGACGAGGCCCTCGCGGAAGTGCTCGACGACCTCGGACCAGTCGGGTGCCGCGTGCTCCCGGTCGGCCGCGAGCGCGGGGAGCGCGGGTGCCGGGCGTGCCGCAGCGTCGGCGGACCACGCCGTGGCCCGGGCGGCCCTCGGTGTGGAGATCCGTCCGTCGCCGGGATCCCAGTCCCGGACGTCGGCAGCAGTCACCAGCTAAGCCCCACTCCTTGTCGGCACCCGTACCACCGTGAGGCGGCGCATGTGGTCAAATCTCTGACACCCACCCTACGCCCGTGTGCCGCGACCGCCACCCGACGCCCGTCGCGCGGTTGGCGATTCGCGTACCGGGCGGGACCTGCCGGGGGTTGTTACGATCCCCTCACCCTGCCCTCGGCGGCCTGCGGAAAGGCGTGATCGTGCTGTCCCACCGGAGCCATCCCGAGGCGACTCCGCTGAGCATGACCGTCGACCGGTCGGATCCGGCCGCACCGCTCATCCGGGTGGGCGGCGACCTCGCCTACACCACCGCCGGGCCGCTGCGCGCCGAGGTCGACCGGGTGCTCGCGGACGCCCCGCCGGCCCTCGTCCTCGACTTCACCGGCCTGCTCTTCATCGACAGCACCGGCCTCGGGGTGATCGTGCACGCGTGGCGCGAGGGGCAGCAGTGCGGCACCGCCCTCCGGCTGCGCGCCGTGCCCCGGTTCCTGGCGACGATCCTCGACATGACCGGCGTCACGGGCCTGCTCGCCCGGCCGCTCGACGAGGGCCTGACGGCGGCGGAGGGTGCCGCCGGGCACCCCGCCGGCATGGCCTGACGCGATCCGTCCGCCCCCCGGCTTTGCACCCGGGCCCGCGACTGGGAACATGGGCGTATGGCCGCCCAGCTGTTGACCATCGAGGTGAGCCGGCTCGACGCCGGACGCGCCCGGCTCCGGCTGTCCGGTGAGCTGGACTTCGACACCGCCCCGGAACTCGTCGCCGCCGCCGCCGAGCTGCGCCGGGACGGCTACCAGGAGCTTTTGTTCGACCTGAGCGCGGTCAGCCTGTGCGACTCGTCCGGGCTCAGCGCGTTCCTGACCGCCCACCACGGCGGCACGGGCGCAATCCGGCTCTGCGGGGTCGGTCCCCAGCTCCAGCAGCTGCTCGACCGCACCGGTCTGGCCGAGCTGCTCGCGGTGGAACGCGCCACCGACGGCGTCAGCCGCCGGGCGGGCTGAGGCCGACCGCACTCCCGGGTGGGCGAGGGGTTAGCGGCAGCTAGCGTGCCGGTGATCTTTGGCGCTCTCTGATGCTCTATGGTGCAGTAGGTGAATTTGAAGGAATGGGCAGCGTCGCAGGGCATCGCGTATATCACCGCTCGTCGGCAGTACGCGGCCGGGACGTTGCCTGTTCCTACATTCCGGCTCGGGCGGCTCATCATGGTCGGCGAGCCCCTGATCGGCGCCACCCGGAACGCCGGGCAAGTCGTGGTCTACGCCGGGGTGTCGTCGTCTGACCAGAAGACGGATCTGGACCGGCAGGTCGCCAGGGTCACCGCATGGGCGACCGGGCAGCGTCTCGCCGTGGACCGGGTGGTGACCGAGGTCGGATCCGCACTGGACGGGCCCCGCAAGAGGTTCCTCGCCCTGCTGCGCGACCCGGCCGTGACGACCATCGTCGTGGAGCACCGCGGCCGATTCGCGCGTTTCGGAGCCGAGTATGTCGAGGCCGCCCTCGCCGCGCAGGGTCGCCGGCTGCTCGTGGTCGACCCGGCCGAGGTGGACGACGACCTGGTGCGCGACGTTACCAAGGGCGACCCGGCGTGAAGACGATCCAGGCGTACCGGTTCGCCCTCGACCTGAGCCCTGGCCAGGAGCGTGCGGTGCTGGCGCATGCCGGGGCCGCTCGCGTTGCGCATAACTGGGCGCTGGCGCGGGTCAAGGCCGTCATGGACCAGCGGGCCGCCGAACGAACCTACGGCGTGCCGGAGGACCTGCTGACCCCACGCATGTCGTGGACGCTGCCCGCCCTGCGTAAGACGTGGAACGCCGCCAAGGAGCAGGTCGCCCCGTGGTGGAGGGAATGCTCGAAGGAGGCGTTCAACACCGGCCTGGATGCGCTCGCTCGTGGGTTGAGGAATTGGGCTGACTCTCGTTCGGGTAAGCGGGCCGGACGGCCGGTCGGGTTCCCCCGGTTCAAATCCCGCCGCCGCACCACCGCGTCCGTGCGGTTCACCACCGGCACGATCCGGGTCGAGCCGGGCCGTAAGCATGTGGTGCTGCCCCGGCTCGGACGGTTGAAGCCGCACGAGTCGGCCCGAAAACTCGCCCGCCGCCTCGAAGCAGGCACCGCCCGGATCATGTCCGCCACGGTCCGCCGTGACGGCGGCCGGTGGCACGTCGTCGAGGTTGAACGGTGCGAGCGAACGCCGGCCCGACCCGACAGCGTGGTCGGTGTGGACGTCGGGATCACGCACCTCGCGGTGCTGTCCACCGGCGAACTAGTCGACAATCCGCGCCACCTGACCGTCGCGCAGGCCTGGCTGCGGACGCTGAGCCGGACGCTGTCGCGCAAGCAGGGTCCGGACCGGCGTATCGGACGACGGCCCTCGAAACGGTGGGAACGCGCCGCTGCCCGCCTCGGCCGCGCCCACGCCCGCGTCGCGAATCTACGCCGAGACGGCATACACAAGCTCACCACCCGACTCGCCCGCGAGCACGGCACAATCGTGGTCGAAGACCTCAACGTCACCGGCATGCTCGCCAACCGCAGGCTGGCCCGGCACATCACCGACGCCGGATTCGCCGAAATCCGCCGCCAGCTCACCTACAAGACCCAATGGAACGGCGCACGACTGATCATCGCCGACCGCTGGTACCCATCCAGCAAGACATGCTCGGATTGCGGCGCGGCGAAAGCCAAGCTCGCCCTGTCCGAGCGCCAGTACCACTGCCAAGCGTGCGGCCTGATCATGAACCGCGACCGCAACGCCGCGCTGAACCTAGCCGCCCTCGCGGCCGAGTTCGACCCCGCCGGGAGTGGCCCGGTGGCAGCACGTGGAGCCGACCGTAAGACCCGCGTACGCGGGCAGATGGCCATGAAGCGTGAACCCGGCACGGCATCCGCCGGCCAGACCGGGACCGTCCCACCGCAAGGTAGGACTGCTGATCGCGTGCTCACTAGAGCGCACTGAAAGGTAACGGTGGCCCCCGACCCTGGGACCAGGGGCCGGGGGCCGGAGTGAGGATCAGGGTGCGGTGAGCGGTTGCAGCCGGGGCCCGGTCGTACGCCGCTGCCCCGTCGTCGGCGGCTCGGCGTCCTCCGGCGGCCCGGAATCGGGAGTCTGGAAGAGATAGCGGACGAACACCCCACCCGCCTCGTTGTCGTCCGCTCCGGGCCACTGCCCGATGCAGTCCACCCCGACCACCTCACGGCCCGAGCCGTCGCCCTCCTCCAGCAGCGCCCACAGGCTCACCGGATAGCAGCGGGTGTCCTCGGGCGAGAGACGCCAGCGGGCGTACCAGCCGGGTCGGGCGGGAACGATCTCGACGATCCTCTTCATCACGACCTGTCCTTCCGCGTTCTCGGAAGTTCTCCGGTCCGCTGCGATCGTCGGCTCCCGCCGGGTGAGCGCCCCTCACCCCCGCCGGATGAAGCTCCCCGCCGCCGGCCCGGGCGTCGCCGGCCCGGCCGTCGGCGTCCGTTTCGGTCCCGGCGACGACGGGAAGGCGACCGGCGGAAGCGAGGGAACACCAGCGGAAGCGAGGTGTCACCATGCGCAAGCAGATGGAGGGCGACAACCAACGCCGCCGCGCGTTGGCCCGCCAGGCCCGCGAGCGCGGCATGCAGGCCAGCGAGACGGGGGCCAGCCTGAGCGCCTCCAAGCAGCTCACCCACCTGGACCAGGGCAAGCGCGCCGGTCCGCCGCCGGCCGGCAGCCGCCACAAGCCGGACAGCGCCCGGGGCGGGCCGGCTCCACCGACGGCGGGCGTCCCGGAGTCCCCCCGTCCCCTGCCGGACCGGGGGCCGGGCGCGCCGGACGGGACTCCGCTGGGCTACCACGCGCTGGTCGACGACGTCGTGCGCCGTACCGGGGCCGACTTCCGGACCGCCAAGGTGGGGGTCGAGGCGACCGTGCTGGTCCTGGCGTTCGCCCTCGGCGAGGCGGAACGCCGACGGTTGCTGGCGGCGGTGCCGACGAAGCTGCACGACGTCCTCCCGGTGGACGGCATCAGACGACGTCAGGACCTGCCCGGCTTCCTGGCCGAGGTGGGCCGGATCAGCGGCCGTACCCCGGAGCAGGCCCGCTACCAGGCGGAGGCGACCGTGGCGGCGCTGGTCGACCACGACGGCGACCTGATCGAGTCGCTGCACGTGCCGGACGGCCTGCGGGACCTGCTGGAGCCGCCGGCCGTCGGTGGCGGAGTGGTCGGCGCGGTCAGCGCGACGCCCCCGCTGCGCGAGGTGGACCTGCGCGAGGCGCTCGGCGAGCTGCCGTACTGGTCCGGCGACGGCGACTCGCTGTCGCGCACGGTGGAGCTGCCGGCGGACAACCTGGACCGGGTGCTGGACCGGATCGACCGGCTGCGGCAGGAGACCGGTCGCGGCCCGCGGATCGGCCGCCCGGACCCGACCACCGCCGTGCTGACCGTACGGTCCCGGCAGGCCGGCGCGGTGACCGCGATGGACGTGGACCTCGCCCACGCCGTCGACGACGCGATCGACGAGGCGGGCGCCGGGATGGCGGCCGGCTGACCCGGCGCACGGGCCGGCGGGCGCCCACCCGCCGGCCCGCCCCGGCTAGCCTGCCGGGATGGACTCCCCCGACGCGCCCCGGCTGGAGCTGGTCGTCGACCCGGCCCGCCCCACCGGGCGTACGCTCCTCGCCGCCGGCGTCGAGCAGTCCTACGTGGACGTGGCCGACCCGCGTCACCTGCACTTCGAGTACGTGCGGCGGATGGCCGCCCTGGCCGACCTCGCGGCGCCGCCCGGCCGCCCGCTGGCCGCTCTGCACCTCGGCGGCGGCGCGCTGACCCTGCCCCGCTACCTGGCCGCCACCCGGCCCGGCTCGCCGCAACTGGTCGTGGAACGCGATCCGGCCGTGGTCGACCTGGTGGCGCGGGAGCTGCCGGCGCTGCCCGCCGACGTCGACGTACGGGTGGCCGACGCCCGGGACGCGCTGACCCGGGCGCCCTCGGCCGGCTACGACCTGGTGCTCGCCGACATCTACCGGGCGGCGCGGATGCCCGCCCACGTGCGCAGCGTCGAGTTCGTCACCGAGGTGGCCCGGACGCTGCGCGCCGACGGCGTGCTCCTGGTCAACGTGACCGACCTGCCGCCGCTGGTCTTCGCCCGGGTCCAGGTGGCCACCCTGCGGGCGGTCTTCGCCGACGTCTGCCTGGTCGCCGACCGCCGGATGCTGCGCGGGCGGCGCTACGGCAACGTGGTGCTCGCCGCCGCACGAGGTCCGCTACGCCTGCTACGCCCGCGTGCCGGGGGTGCCCCCGGCATGAGCATGCCCGGTGTGGACGGCGGGACCGCGCGCCGGTTGGCCGAG
>NZ_JBFABB010000187.1:0-9699 GCF_040640035.1 Micromonospora sp. NPDC023633
TGAACGGGCCGCACGCGCCGCCGCCTGGGCGCGCGTCCGTCGCTTCGCTGGCGCTCCGACTCCGGCCACGCAACACGCCCGGCGGCTGGCGCGGAAAGCGGGAAGCCCGGAGGGGCCGCCGCAGAACGACAGCAGCGCCGACCGGGTGGTCGCCCCGGTCGGACCGGCGGCACGGCGAGCCCACCCGGCCTGGTGCTGGCCGGTCGTGGTGTCAGTCCTGACCCCAGACCAGGCAGAACGGGTGCCCCACCGGGTCGGCGTAGACCCGGAAACCGCTGCTGCGGCCCCCGCCGCCCCGCAGCAGGGTGGCGCCCAGCCGGAGCACCGCCTGCTCGGCCTCCCGGATGTCGTCCACCTCCACGTCGAGGTGAGCCTGCTGCGGCCGGGTCGGATCCGGCCACTGTGGCGGCCGGTAGTCGTCGACGCTCTGGAAGCAGAGGCGGGGGTGCCCGTCCGGGCCCTTCAACGTCACCCAGTGTCCGTCGCTGTCGGCCCACTCCAGGCCGGTCAGCTCGACGTAGAATGCCGCCAACTTCTCGGCGTCCGGACAGTCCAGCACCACCGAGTGCAGTCGACCGATCATCCGACCTCTCCCGTCATCGTGATGGCGCGATGACCGGTGCCCCGGGTCACCGTGCCAGTGAAGGTACCCGCCGAAGGTGGTGGGCGTGGCCGAGGGCGCGCAGGGGTGGCCCGGTCCCGGCGGACACCCGGAGCGGCAGCGCCACCAGACGCTCCGGCCGGCCGATCCCGCCGGCTCGATGTTCCGGTGCCGCGGGTGGCGCCGACCGTCCGATCCGGGGACCGGTATTGACCTCAAGCTCGATTGAGGATGTCGGATGGTGGCATGCGTGCGATCCGACTTCACGAGTTCGGTCCTCCCGGCAACCTGGTGCTCGACGACCTGCCGGACCTGACACCCGACCCGGGCCAGGTCCGGATCGCCGTGTCGGCCAGCGGTGTGCACCTGCTCGACACGACCCTGCGGCGGGGTGAGGCCGGCGGCCCGTTCACGCTGCCCGACCTGCCCACCATCCCCGGCCGGGAGGTCGTCGGCGTCGTCGACGAGCTGGGCGAGGGTGTGGACGAGTCGTGGCGCGGCAAGCGGGTCGTCGCGCACCTGGGCATGGTGCCGGGCGGGTACGCCGAGCAGGCGGTCACCGCCGTCGGGTCGCTGTACGTCGTACCGCCGGAGCTGACCGACGCCGAGGCGGTGGCCGCGGTCGGCACGGGCCGGACGGCCCTCGGGATCCTCGACCTGGAACCGCCGGCGGCGGACGACGTCGTCTTCGTGCCGTCGGCGGCCGGCGGGGTCGGCTGGCTGCTGGCGCAGGCCGCGCGGACGGCCGGCGCCACCGTGGTGGCGGCGGCGCGCGGCGTCGACCGGACGGCGAAGCTGCGCGAGCTGGGCGCGGACCTCGTGGTCGACTACGGCCGCCCGGACTGGGCCGACCGGGTGCGGGAGCGGGTCGGCGGACTGAGCCTGGTGTACGACGGGGTGGGCGGCGCGGTGGGCCGGGCCGCCCTGGAGCTGACGAGGCCGGGCGGCCGGTTCATGATGTTCGGCTGGTCGGCGGGGGAGGCGACCCGGATCGACACGGGCGACGTCATCGGCCGGGGGCTGACCGTGGGCTGGCTGGGGCAGCGGATGCGGGCCCTGCCCGGCGGCATCCCGGCGCTGGCCGGCCGGTCGCTGGAGCTGGCCGGGCGGGGCTGGTGGCGGCCGCTGGTCTCGACCTACCCGCTGGCCGCCGCCGCGACCGCGCACGCCGACCTGGAGGGACGCCGGGCGCTGGGCAAGGTCGTGCTGACCGTGGCGCGTTGACGCCGGGGCGGCGGGCCGAAGGCCTCAGTCGGTCGGCCGGCGGGCCACCAGGTACGCCTGCGGCGTGCGCTCCCGGTGGCCCGCGAGGATCTCAGGCTCACGCTCCACCCGGACGTGGACCTCCAGCCCGGCGTCGGCCAGCAGCTCGGCGACCCGCTCCGGTCGCCGGCGCCGGAACTCCAGCGAGATCGGGTGGCCGAGCCCTTCGGTCAGGTGCAGTGGCTCGTCGCCGATCTGGAACGCCACGACCAGGTGACCGCCGGGCATCAACGCGCGGCGGAAACCGGCGAAGGTGGCCGGAAGCAGGTCGTCCGGGACGTGGATGGTCGAGTACCAGGCCACGACGCCGCCGAGGGAGGCGTCGGGCAGTTCCAGGTCGGGCATCGCGCCCACCTCGAAGCGCAGCTCGGGGTGGGCGCGGCGGGCGATCTCGACCATCCGCGGGGAGAGGTCGATGCCGAAGGCGTCCAGCCCGAGCCCGTGCAGGTACCCGGTCACCCGGCCCGGGCCGCAGCCGACGTCGGCGACGGGCCCGTTGCCGGCGGCTCGCACCAGGTCGGCGAAGCCGGTGAGGACCGCCCGGTCCCACGGGTTGCCGACCGGCTCGTCCCGGAACCGCTCGGCGTAGGCGTCGGCGATGACGTCGTAGGACGCCCGGGTGTCACGCAGCTGGTCCGCTCCACTCACGAACCGGCACGTTACCGGCCCCCGGCGCCTGTCAGGGGCGGAGCCTGTCCCTCGTCGGATGTAACGAGATTCGTGGGCAAGACGCTGCGCCCCGAGCTCCGCGCGGAATCCCATCGGCGGGAATAGGCTCGGCCCATCGACGGCCGGCACCAGCGGCGGCCATCGCGTACCTGGGGTCGGACGCGGATCGAGGGGGCGCGTCCGGCGCCCGGTTCCACGTCTCGCCCCGCGCGGGGACCGCCGCCGTCGCGCGTCACCGGTCCGGGCCGCCCCCGTCGCGGCCCGGCCCCGTCAACTCCCCGGGAGCTGCTCGGCCTTCGTGACCACCCGGTCGATCAGGCCGTACTCGCGGGCCTCCTCGGCGGTGAACCACCGGTCGCGGTCCCAGTCCCGCTGGATCTCATCCAGGCTGCGCCCGCTGTGCCGGGCGATCAGCTCCTGCATGGTCCGCTTCACGTGCAGCATGTTCTCCGCCTGGATGGTGATGTCCGCGGCGGTGCCGCCCATCCCGCCGGACGGCTGGTGCATCATGATCCGCGAGTGGGGCAACGCGTAACGCTTGCCGGCCGTGCCCGCGCAGAGCAGGAACTGCCCCATCGAGCCGGCGAAGCCGAGCGCCACCGTGGCCACGTCGTTGCGGACGAAGCGCATCGTGTCGTAGACGGCCATGCCCGCGCTCACCGAGCCGCCCGGCGAGTTGATGTAGAGCACGATGTCCCGCTCCGGGTCCTCGGCGGCGAGCAGCAGCATCTGGGCGCAGATCTGGTTCGCCGAGGCGTCGGTCACCTCCGTGCCGAGGAAGATGATCCGCTCCCTGAGCAGCCGATCGAACACCTGGTCGCCGAAGGAGGGCTGCCCACCGTCCAACATCCGTACGTCGAGACCGATCATCGCGTCCGCCCTTTCGGCAGTGCCGGCGGACGACCGGAGGACGCCCGGGGGACCGGCGCCTCCAGCCTGCGCGGAACGGGGCGCGCGGAGCCAACGATTCTGCCGGCGGCAGATCAGCCGACGGCAGAACCGGCCGGCCTAGACGACGGTCAGTGTGCGCGCGCCCGCCCGGGCCCGCCCGCAGCCCAGCACGACGCGGGTACGCGGGCCGGGGCGACCGCCCGCTGCGGAGGCGGGCCGCCCGACCCGGAGGGTCGGACCGCCCGTGCGCGGCCCCAGGTGGAGCAGCGGGCCGCCGGCCCGGGGACCGACCCGCACGGCCGGGGCGGCGGGACGGCCGACCTCGGCCCGCTCCAGCCGGGCCAGGCCGGCCCGGGGCGCGGCCGGGATGCGCGGCTCGACCCGGCGCAGGTCGTCGCGCGCCTCCTCCAACAGGTCGGACAGGTGGATGCCGAGCGCCCGGCAGATCGCCGCGAGCACCTCCGAGGAGGCCTCCTTGCGACCGCGTTCGACCTCGGACAGGTAGGGCACGGACACTCCGGCGGCCTCGGCCACCTCGCGCAGCGTGCGGCCCTGCCGCAGCCGCAAGCGGCGCAGCACCCCGCCGATCACTCGTCGCAGCAACGACATGCGGGCCTCGCTCTCGGGCTCGTCGTCCGGGGGACACCCCCATCATGCCCCCTGTCGGCCGCGCCGGTCGGCCCGTCCGGCCGCGCGTCGTCGTATCCCCGGGTCGACGACCCCGCCGTGCGAGATCCGCGCATGCCGCTATGTTGTGGTCGTGCAGGCGACGACAGGGCCGGGGCGGGCCCTCACGTGATCCACTTTCCCGCGCAGCGACGGGGCCCCCTGAGCGCGCTGAGTCTCCGGCTGGCCGCCGCCCTCGGTCTGGTCTTCGCGACCGTCGCCGTGGTCTACCTCGACCGGGACGGCTACCGCGACGTCAACGAGGACGCGCTGACCCTCCTCGACTGCTTCTACTACGCGGTGGTCACCCTCTCGACCACCGGCTACGGGGACATTACCCCGGTCAGCCAGACCGCCCGGCTGATCAACGTCGTCTACATCACGCCGGCCCGGGTGATCTTCCTGATCATCCTGGTCGGCACCACCCTGGAAGTGCTGACCGAGCAGTACCGCACCGGGCGTCGCCTGTCGCGGTGGAGGAGAGCCGTGAAGGACCACGTCATCATCTGCGGCTACGGCACGAAGGGCCGCAGCGCGGTCTCCGCCCTGCTGGAGAACGGGCTGGACAAGTCCCGGATCGTGGTGGTGGAGCGCAGCGGTCCGGCGCTGCGGCAGGCCACCTCGGCCGGCCTGGTGGCGATCGAGGGCTCGGCGACCCGCTCGTCGGTGCTCAACGAGGCGCACGTACGCAACGCCAAGGCGGTGATCATCGCGACCGACAGCGACGACGCCTCGGTCCTGGTGGCGTTGACCGTCCGGCAGCTCACCGCCGGGCAGGTGCGGATCATCGCCGCCGCCCGGGAGGCGGAGAACGCCCCGCTGCTCAAGCAGAGCGGCGCCCACCACGTGATCGTCTCCTCGGCCACCGCCGGCCGGCTGCTGGGCCTGTCCACCTCGGCCCCGCCGCTGATCGACGTGGTGGAGGACCTGCTCACCCCCGGCCAGGGCATGGCGCTGGCGATGCGCTCCGCCGAGCGGTCCGAGGTGGGCCGCTCCCCCCGCGAGCTGGAGTCGCTGGTCATCGCCCTGGTCCGGCGGGGCAAGGTGGTCACCCTGGCCGACAAGGCCGGCGCGGTCATCGAGACCGGCGACATGCTGGTGCACGTGCGCGACGACCGGCCCCAGACGACCGCCACGCCCTGACCCACGCCTGTGACACAGGGCCCGTCACCGGTCGGTGACGGGCCCTGTCGCGTCGTCGGGTGCCGTGCGGCCACCGGCGGCGTCCCGCCGCCGGGACGGGCCGCGCGGCGCCGGTCGGTCAGAGGATGGTCCAGGTGTCCCCGCTGGCGAGGAGGCCGGCGAGCTGCTGCTCCGGGGTCTCGGTGACCTTGGCCTTCGCCTCGGCGAGTTGCCCCTGCACCACGCTGTCGTACGACGGCCGGTCCACCGAGCGGAACACGCCGATCGGGGTGTTCCGCAGGTCCAGGCCGGGCAGCCGGGACAGCGCGAAGGCGTACGCCGGGTCGGCGACCGTCGCGTCGTGCACGACGATCTCCCCCGGGCTGACCGACGCGGTCTCCCGGACCTCCAGGCCGAACCCGCCGGGCGGGTGCACGACGCAGAACTGCCCGTCCTTGCCGAACGTGATCGGCTGCCCGTGCTCCAGCCGGATCAGGAAGTCGTCGCGGGTGTCCGGCTCCTTGAGCTGGTCGAACGCGCCGTCGTTGAAGATGTTGCAGTTCTGGTAGATCTCCACGAACGCCGAGCCCTGGTGCTCCGCCGCGGCCCGCAGCACCGACTGGAGGTGCTTGCGGTCGGAGTCGATGGTGCGGCCCACGAAGGTGGCCTCGGCCCCGAGGGCGAGCGACAGCGGGTTGAACGGCGCGTCGGCCGAGCCGGCCGGCGTCGACTTCGTGACCTTCCCGACCTCGGAGGTCGGCGAGTACTGCCCCTTGGTCAGGCCGTAGATCCGGTTGTTGAACAGCAGGATCTTCAGGTTGACGTTGCGGCGCAGCGCGTGGATCAGGTGGTTGCCGCCGATGGAGAGCGCGTCGCCGTCACCGGTGACCACCCAGACCGACAGGTCGGGCCGGGAGGCCGACAGGCCGGTGGCGATCGCCGGGGCGCGGCCGTGGATCGAGTGCATCCCGTAGGTGTTCATGTAGTACGGGAAGCGGGACGAGCAGCCGATGCCGGAGACGAAGACGATCCGCTCGCGCGGGATGTTCAGCTCCGGCATGAACTGCTGGATCGCGGCGAGGATCGCGTAGTCGCCGCAGCCGGGGCACCAGCGCACCTCCTGGTCGGACTTGAAGTCCTTGGCGGTGAGCTTGAGGGCGACGGGCTCAGACATTCTTCAGGACCTCTTCCAGCATCGTCTCCAGCTCGGCGGCGGTGAACGGCAGGCCGCGGACCTGGTTGTAGCCGATCGCGTCGACCAGGTACTTCGCCCGGATCACGTGGGCGAGCTGGCCGAGGTTCATCTCGGGGATGACCACGCGGTCGTAGGAGCGCAGCACCGCGCCGAGGTTGGCCGGCATCGGGGCGAGGTGCCGCAGGTGCGCCTGCGCGATGGCGTGGCCGCGCTGGCGCAGGCCCCGGCACGCCGCGCCGATCGGCCCGTACGTGGAGCCCCAGCCGAGCACCAGCACCCGGGCGTCGCCGTCCGGGTCCTCGACCTCGACGTCCGGCACGGGGATCGTCTCGATCCGGGCCGCCCGGGTGCGCACCATGAAGTCGTGATTCGCCGGGTCGTACGAGATGTCGCCCGTCTTGTCGGCCTTCTCCAGACCGCCGATGCGGTGCTCCAGCCCGGCAGTGCCCGGTACGGCCCACGGCCGGGCCAGGGTCTCCGGGTCGCGCAGGTAGGGCAGGAACGTGGTGCCGTCGTCGCCGTTGGGCTTCGTGGCGAACTCGACCCGCAGGTCGGGCAGCGACTCGACGTCGGGCAGCAGCCACGGCTCGGAGCCGTTGGCGACGTAGTTGTCGGAGAGCAGGATGACCGGCGTGCGGTAGGTCAGCGCGATCCGGGCCGCCTCGATGGCCGCGTGGAAGCAGTCCGCCGGCGACTTCGGCGCGACCACCGCGACCGGGGCCTCGCCATGGCGGCCGTAGAGCGCCATGTTGAGGTCGGCCTGCTCGGTCTTGGTGGGCATGCCCGTGGAGGGGCCGGCCCGCTGCACGTCGACGATGACCAGCGGCAGCTCCAGCGCCACCGCGAGGGAGATCGTCTCGCTCTTGAGCGCCACGCCAGGGCCGCTGGTGGTGGTGACGCCGAGCGAGCCGCCGTACGACGCGCCCAGCGCCGCGCCGACCGCGGCGATCTCGTCCTCGGCCTGCATGGTGAGCACGCCGAAGCGCTTGTGCTTGCTCAGCTCGTGCAGGATGTCCGAGGCCGGGGTGATCGGGTAGGCGCCCAGGAAGACCGGCAGCCCGGAGCGGACGCCGGCGGCCACCAGGCCGAGCGAGAGGGCCGCGTTGCCGGTGATGTTGCGGTAGGTGCCCGGCCGCATCTTCGCCGGCTTGACCTCGTAGCGGACCGCGAAGTCCTCGGTGGTCTCGCCGAAGTTCCAGCCGGCCCGGAACGCCGCGACGTTGGCCGCGACCAGTTCGGGGCGGGCGGCGAACTTGCGCTCCAGGAAGCGCAGCGTCGACTCGTACGGCCGGTTGTACATCCAGGAGAGCAGGCCGAGGGCGAACATGTTCTTGGCCCGCTCGGCGTCCTTCTTGGACACCGCCTGCTCGGCGAGCGCGCCGACCGTCATCGAGGTCAGCGCCACCGGGTGCACCACGTAGCCGGCGAGTGAGTCGTCCTCGAGCGGGTTCGACTGGTAGCCGACCTTGGCCAGGTTGCGCTTGGTGAACTCGTCGGTGTTGACGATGATGTCCGCGCCCCGCGGCAGGTCGGCGAGGTTCGCCTTGAGCGCCGCCGGGTTCATCGCCACCAGCACGTTCGGCGAGTCGCCGGGGGTCAGGATGTCGTAGTCGGCGAAGTGCACCTGGAAGCTCGACACGCCCGGCAGGGTGCCGGCGGGAGCCCGGATCTCCGCCGGGAAGTTCGGCAACGTGGAGATGTCGTTGCCCAGCTGCGCGGTCTCCGAGGTGAACCGGTCGCCGGTGAGCTGCATGCCGTCGCCGGAGTCACCGGCGAACCGGATGACCACCCGGTCCAGTTGACGGATCTGCTTGGTCACGCCTGCACCTCGCTTCGCTGGGCGCGGTCGCGCGGGCGGCTGAACATGATGGTGACCTCGCCTTGCCCGGCCACGTGACCTCCTTGACGCACCGCTGTACCAGACCCGCCGAGGCGGGCCCGGTCCGCTGTAGTTACCTCACCTGAGAGCCTACGTCGAATTGCCGCCCCAACCTTCTCGGAGGCCGCCGTGTGGGATGCGATACAGCGAGATTCCACCCCGATTTGAGGTGTTTCCATCCGGCCGCCGTAATCCAGATCACCGGTCGCGGGGGTGGGCGGGACGCCGGTCCGGGCGTACCGGCGTCGCGGGGCCGCCCGGGTCACTCCGTCGGCGCCGCGGACGGCCCGGCCACCGGGGCGGTCATCCGGCGCCGCAGCGAGGTGGTCGCCAGCGCGAGGGCGAACACCACCAGCAGCGTGGAGATCACGATCAGGAGGATCGCGGTCCGCCGTACCGAGCCGCCTCCGCCGCCGTCGCTGACGGCCGGGGCCTCGGCGGCCAGTACGCCCTGCGACCCGGTCGGCGCGGGCGGCGAGGCCACCGGCGTCGCCAGCGCGGCGGCCGAGGTGATCCGGAAGCTCATCTGCACCTGCCGGGTCGGGCCGCTGCGCGGGTCGAGCTGTCCGAGCACCGCGCCGGCCAGCGGGGCCTGCCGCTGGGCCTCGGGCGTCGCGGTCACCGGCAGCCGCAGCCGCGCGGTCCGGCCGGCGGCGAGGGTGCCCAACGCGCAGCGCGTACGGGCGGGACTGACGGTGGTGCAGCCGGACGGGGGCGTCGGCACGGTCACCCCGGCGGGCAGGGCCACCTCGACGCGGCCCTCGGCGTCCACCCGGCCGGTGTTGCCCAGGCGCACCTCGAGCCCGCTCGACCCGCCGCTGATGTCGAAGGAGACCGCGTCGGCGGCCAGCCTGATCCCCGGCACCGGCGGACCGGGCGGGAAGAGCACCGCGAACCCCTCGTCGTCGCTCACCACGCCGGGCGCGCCGGGCGCGGTCGCGGTGACCCGGACGGAGCCGCTGAGCGGCATCCGCTTCCAGGCGTCGCCGTCGACCCGTACGCGGAGCAGGGTGCTGAACCGGGCGCCGGGCGCGCTCGCCCACTCGCCGCAGCGGTGCTCCCCGCCGCCGGCCGGGGCGCAGCCCCCGGTGCCGGCGTCGCTCAGCCCGGCCGGGAGCGTGTAGGCCAGCCGGATCCGGGCGGGCGTGGCGCCGGTGTTCGTGACGGTCACCCGCAGCGTGGTCACCGTGCTCGGCGCGTTCCAGTAGGCGGCGGTCAGGGTGACGTCTTCGGTCGTGACGCTGACCCCGGCCGCTGGCGCCGGCGGGGTGGGGGCGGGCGCGGAGGGCCGCACGGGCGGCACCGACGGCGCCGGGTTCTTCGTGACCTCGTCGAACCCGACGGCCGGCGGGGCCTGCGTCGGCGCCGGCATCCCGCCGACGGCGATCAGCAAGGTGATCGCGGTCAGCAAGG
>NZ_JBFABB010000188.1:0-9649 GCF_040640035.1 Micromonospora sp. NPDC023633
CCCGGGGCCGGGTGGATGTCGAGCGGCTGCGCGCGAGCTTGGCGGCGCTTCCGCTGCCTCGCGCGGCCGACGGTCGGCTGGTTCTGGCGGTAGACATCACCTGTTGGCTGCGGCCGGACGCGCACACCTCCGCGGAGCGGATCCTGTGCCACACCTACGGCCGCGGCAAGGACCAGCACGTGATGATCCCTGGCTGGCCGTACTCGTTCGTCACGGCTTTGGAGCCCGGTCGCAGTTCCTGGACCGCGCCGTTGGATGCTCAGCGGCTCGCGCCGGGCGATGATGCCGCCACCGTTACCGCCGGCCAGCTGCGCCAACTCGTGCAGCGACTCATCACCGCCGGGCAGTGGCGCACCGGTGACCCCGACATCCTCATCGTTGCCGACGCCGGCTACGACACGCCCCGCCTGGCCTACCTGCTGCGCGACCTGCCGGTGCAGATACTGGGCCGGATGCGCTCCGATCGAGTGCTGCGCCGCGCGGCCCCGCCCCGACAGCCTGGCACGAACGGTCGACCACCCCGCCACGGCGGCGAGTTCATCTTCGGCGACCCCGCGAGCTGGGGCGCGTCCGACGTGACCACGGTGACCGACACCCGCCTCTACGGCACTGCCGTCGCCCGCAGCTGGAACCGTCTGCACCCCCGGCTGACACACCGCAACGCCTGGATCGACCAGACCGGCGACCTGCCGCTCATCGAAGGCACCGTGATCCGACTCGAGGTGGATCACCTGCCCAGCGGCGCGATCCCCAAACCGGTATGGCTGTGGTGGTCGCACACTGCCGCCACACCCACCGACGTCGACCGGCTCTGGCAGGCCTTCCTGCGCCGCTTCGACATCGAGCACACCTTCCGGCTGCTCAAACAGACCCTCGGCTGGACCTGCCCGAAGATCCGCACCCCACAAGCCGCCGACCGATGGACCTGGCTCATCCTCGCCGTCTACGCGCAGCTACGCCTGGCACGCGGCCTGACCGCTGACCTACGCCGGCCCTGGGAGAAACCGACACCCTCGGCACGCCTTTCACCCGCCCGCGTCCGTCGAGGGTTCCGGCACCTCCGCGCGAAGACCGCCTGCCTGGCCAGCGCACCGAAACCCTCCCGCCCTGGACCAGGACGACCAGCAGGCCAACCGAACAAGCAACCCGCCCAACGGCACGACGTGCACATCAGCCCACGGGCGAAAGCAAAACCAAAGACCTCCACCGGTCCCCGCCCACGCCGCACAGGTTAAAGGCCAAGTTAGGAAACGGCTGGCCCCCCGCGGTTTTAGAATGAACAGCGGCTGTGTCCGCGTGACACAATGCAATGGTTGGTCTTGGTCCCATATGCAGCAGGGCCAAGGCGGATATCCCAAGCCTCACCACGCAGGGTCGCAGCGGTGCTTGGCGCCGATTCCTCGGCGCGAGCACTTCCGAGGATGACACCTAAAAGAGCCGACTCGACCGATCGTGTCGCTTTCCCTGCTTCGCATAGTAGGTGGAGACCAGGAAGTCAGTAATCCGTTGAATATCTCGAGGGGTGTTCTGGACATCGTTCCAGCGGCGCGGAATCCCGTCGCCCAGATCCCACGTGCCCTCGGTCCACCGGCAGTAGTCCTTCACTGTCTTTAGCCCAGCAGCGAATCCCTGCACGTCGGGGACGTCCTCGCCACTGCCATTCGTGTCGGCGATAGCGTCCATCAGATATCCCATGCTGATGATGCCGGCGCCGTGCATCAGCCGCGACTTGCGAGGGGGCTTACCCCAGGCATCCTCACCGAACACCTCCCGCACAGCAGTCCAGAAGTCGCTCAGTACGGTCACCATCAGTCCGATATTGGGCAGTGTCTTGTCGCTTCCGCGGAATCGGTACAGGACCCCATCCGAGATGCTGTTCTCGAGCATGCGCAGCATGGAGTTGTCCTTGATGACCCCCGTGGGATTAGTCGGCGTCTGGATCATGTGGCGCAGCGGCGAACGTTGGTCAAAGTTGAGGCGCTCGAGAACCGTCGCTGGGAGCTGCCGCACGCGTAGTTGGTTCGGTAGCGGACCGGACGCGGCCGGGAGTAACTCGTGGATCAAGCCCTTGGGAAGCGGCTTGGTGGAGTTGACGAGAATGAACTGAGATCGGTGGTCGGCCTGGTCGGCGGTGATGAAGGCGGTGACACAGATCGGGAAGGCTTCTACCTCTGCGTTACGGATAGCCGCGCACCGTTGCTGGCCGTCCACGATGAAGCCAGGTTTGTCGGCGTCTTCCCAGTCGTCGCTCACGGGTACTACGAGCGTGCCCAGGCGGACGTAGCCAGGGGCATCGGTAGCGGCGTCGGCAGGGACGAAGCGAACCCGGTCGTCGAAGGCGACGACAATGGCGTTGGGCAGCAGGGGATTGTCGTCGGACTCCACATAGCGGCGAATTGCTGCCACGTGCGCCAGGACCTCCGGTCGTTGGTAGCCGTGCAGTTGCTGCTCGCTGTCGCGTCGGACACGCGAGACGGCGGCAAACGACGGGACCTGCTTGCCGTCCACTGCGAAGGTGTAGAGACGGCGGTTTGGCCCCTGCATGATTTCGAGAGCCGGAAGATGTAGCAGTTTCCCACGGCTTCCGGCCATGGTGCTCTTGTCTCCCTGCTTAGTCACGATCGTCATCTCCAAGTTGCCGGCGCAGTCGTTGCCCGAATACGTGTAGGTTGTGGAAGCCGCGACGCTTGTTGCGTTCCGCGCCGCGGAAGATAATTGTTTCGATTCCGGCCTTGTTGCAAATCGAGCAGTCGCACGCCTGCCACGGCCGATTCTCGAGCGTGTCGCGGTACTGATCGCTCCGGTCCGCCTTGCGGTCCCACACAGCGCTGTAGGCAACGAGTGCTTCCAAGGCGATTTCCAGGTCGACCTCGCCTCTGTCGAATGCGCGAAGGCGTGTCAGGGCGGCGCGTTCGAGCTGCATGGCCTGCCCTTGGCTGATCTCGCCGGAACGAATCCGTGCCTTAAGCTTCGCATTGCCGTCAACCTGGGGGACGCGGAGCGCCACGTAGGTCCGGTCGAGCGCGTAGTAGTTGTCCCGATCGTCCTTGAATGCCTGCCGGAAAGGCGATGTGCTGTCAAAACTAGTCACGCCGTGGCTGGCGAAGGTCGGGATGTCGTCAACGCGGCTGATTCCCAGCAGGTGCAACTGTGTGTCGCGCTCGCGTGCGTCATCGATAGCGCGGAGGCAGGCAAGAATGTCTTTCGTCTTCAGCGGAACCATTCCGCCGAGTGCGATGCGCTGGTATCCGATACGCTGCAGTTCCTTGACGGAATAAGCGTAGGACTCCGGACTCCAGCCCTGTGCTACCCCGAGGGGGGTGAAGTGAACGTCGCTTGATGAACAGCGTTGCCAAAATTCTGCCGCAAGTTGGAGCGTGATCTGTTGACGGCGGACCCATTCTTTGGCCGCCTTGTCGATACGCGTGACGTTCGGTTCGTACTGGAAGATGACGTGGTCGACGGAGATTCCGTAGTCGAAGCCGCACCCTTCGTAGAAGCTGACCACCTCTTCAACGGTGTAGGGCGGGTGTTCTTCCCCGACGTACGAGAAGGCCCCGCAGTCACCCATGATCTTCAATGGGGCGCTGCCGTTGTGGAGGCGGAAGAACTCTCGCGCTCCTTGCCGGTACAGTCGATGGCGCTGGGGCCCGGTGTACTTGCCGGTGCTGGAGTTGGCGGTGCCGTCCACGATGGCCTTGGAGACCAGTAGGCCGTTGAAGGGCGGTGGCTTCAGCAGTTCGTGTGCGTACAGGTCGTCACGCTGGCGGACTCTGAACGGGTCGCGTTCCTCGCTCAGGAAGTCGAAGGTCGGGTCGACCTGGTCCTGGCTGTCAGGGAAGAAGAACTTCATCGGATGCCGGCCCGTTCGTTCAGGTAGACGCGGATCAGGTAGTTGGACAACTCCTGAACGTGGCGGGACAAGTTCTCAATTTCGTTCCAACGAAGGTTGAGTTCGTCCCATCTTCCCCCCGTCCACTGGCAGTGTGGCGCAATCACCGCGAGGTGTTTGCTGACCAGTACGGGGGCCTCGGGGATGCGGGGATCCACTGTGCCCAGCACCCGATCCATCAGCCGTCCCATGGCCCGAATCCCTGCACCGTGCATGAGTCGACTCTTGCTCGGCGGCTTGCCCCAGGCTTCTGGGAAGGTGTCACGGACTGCTGTCCAATAGATATAGAGGGCCTGGAGGACTCCATCGAAGTCGGTTTCGTTGTGTGCGACGTCGCGGTAGGGGAAGAGACAGCCAGCCGACGAGGTCAGGCTCTCTTGAATCATTTCAACGACGACGGTATCGGTGATCACCGCGTTTGGTGCCTGTTGCTTGTTCGTCGACGCTCGTTTAATCAGCCCGTAAAAGGGCGATGTCTTGTCGGCGTTCAAAACGTCACACAGGGCCGAGGGTGCCTTTCGTATGGCAAGTCGGGGAGGTAGCGGGCTGTCGACCTCCGGCAGTAGTTCGGTAACCAGACCACGCGGTAGCGGACGGGTGTTGTTAATGCGCAGGAACTGGTCGCGCTGGAAACCGACGCTGTCCGCCACGAACGCAGTCACCGGTACGGGAAACTGCTGCCGTTGGGTACGGGACAGCGCGAGAGCACGCTGCTGTCCATCAACGATCCATGCGGGCTTGGGCTTGCCCGGTTGCGACAAGGGAATGCTGAGTAGCCCAGAGGTGGCGAGCCCGTCTCCCGCGCCCGGTCCTCTGCTCGACTGGAACCGTACGTGCGAGGACAGGGCCAGGATGATTGGATTGGGGAAGACGGCGGACTCCGTGTCGAGGTACTCGACGATTTCTTGTATGTGCTTCCGTACCTGCGGCCGTTGGTAACCGATCAACTTCCCGGCGTCGTCCCGACTGACGCGGGAGATGTCCGCGATTTGCAGGACCTCTTCCGCTTGAAGCGCGAACAGATAGAGGGCGGGGGTGCCGGGCTGGGCGATTCGCAGCGCACGGCGCGCTATGGCCTTGGCATCCTGTGGGGGTGGCATCAGCAGCGCCCATCCAGAGAAATCTCGTCGAACAACTGCTTGAAGCGTGCCTGCTCACATGACTTGCCGGAGTCTCGTAACCGTCGAAGCAGGCGTGTTGCCGAGGTTGGCTCGGCCACTGCAAGTGGCCGTATGAAGGCCTTGACCTCGTCGTCGGTCATGCGCTCGCGATGAACTCGAGGCGCTGGCGGGGGCACCGCAGCTGCCAATTCGCCGGCCAAGGCGCGGAGGTGGGAGCGGCGATGGGTGCCAGGATCCGCAGTAGCAAGGCTCAGGAGGCGCTGCGCGACACGCACGTTGAGGGCAAGCAGGCTGCCGCCGACCGCCAACCTCATCGGAGCGGCCACGGCGACGACAAGTTCGTCTAGGTCGGGATCCGCCTGCTTCGGGCCGATGATCGTCAGTCGCTGCGGGTCGCGCAGTTTCCCCACCGCCCTACGGAGATCGTCACTGCACGCCCGAAGGTAAGCGTTCGACAGGACGGCAATGATCGTGTCGTCGGGGTTCGTTCGGGCGAGGTCATAGAACGATCGCGGCGCGCCAGCTTCCGGGCCCGCCCACCTGCTCAGCCCGCGCCACCAATCGCGGTTCTCGGTCGAGCTTCGCCCAACCGAGTCTCCTTCCCGTATCGCGAACGTCGCTGCGTAGGGGCGGACGTGCGCGCTGGCAGGGATCAACCCATACCCCGCGGAACAAACCCATAGTTGCGCCTCTACACGTACCGACATCGCGAGTTGACGCGCCGCCGTCCAATGCTCGCCGGCGTAAAGTGACGTGGCGGCAGTGGACGGTTGACCTGGTTCGGAAAGCCTCCGAATCCACTCCGTGAGCCTCTGTCTCGGCAGGTAGCCCGTCAGGGCTCCAACGCGCAGTGCGGCGGGCACGGGGAGGTTCTTGCGGTTCGCACAGGTCACGACGATGTGCATTCGTGTCGACGGCCTCGCCAGGCTTCTATCCACGGTTGAGCCTAGTGGATGCTCATCGGCCGTAGCTTCCGTCACGGGGCATCGCCCCGGTAGACCGCCCCTGACGTGCACGTCTCTCTGACCACGATGGCAGATAGCGGTAGCTGATCGACAAGCTTCGTCCAAATCCACTGGGCCAGTACCTCGCTGGTGGGGTTTTCCAGCCCAGGCACCTCGTTCAGGTAGTAGTGGTCCAGTTGGTCCAAAATTGGCCGAAATGCTGCCTTGATGTCTCCGAAGTCCATTACCCAACCGGAGGAGGCGCCGACCTCGCCACGCACGTGCACCTCGACTCGATACGAGTGGCCGTGAAGGCGTGCGCACTTGTGTCCTTCAGGCACCTGCGGCAGGCGATGAGCAGACTCGAAGGTGAACTCACGGAAGATTTCCATCAAGCGATCCCAACGTACTTGTGCGTTTGTAGGCTCAATGACCACTGAGGGTGAGCGAGGCAGTAGTTGATGGCGGCCTGCGTGTTCGCCGCCTGGTCTGGTCCGTCCATGGGCTGGAGGAGAAAGTGAGCGAAGTCCAGGCTTTCAAATCGCTCAGGATCCGCGCCCGGTTGCGGGTACACGAGCTTGAGATCATCACCCTGAGTGAGGACTAGCTCGGCGCCGGCCTTAGGGCTGACGCAGACCCAGTCGACGCCTGCGGGCAAGGGTCGTGTCCCGTTCGTCTCGATGGCGACCTCGAAGCCCTCACTATGAAGCGCTTCGACGGCAGCGGCATCAAGCTGCAGCAGTGGCTCGCCACCAGTGCAGACGACATACGGCTTACTCTTCGGATGGGCTGTACCAGCCCAGGCTTTGGCCACTGCAGCAGCCAGGTCCTGGGCGGACCGGAAGCGCCCTCCGCCGGGTCCGTCGGTGCCAACGAAGTCTGTATCGCAGAACTGGCATATGGCGCGATGACGGTCTGTTTCGCGCCCTGTCCAGAGGTTGCAACTCGTGAACCGGCAAAAGACAGCGGGCCGACCGGCATGAGTGCCTTCGCCCTGCAGCGTGTAAAAGATCTCTTTGATGCGGTACGCGGATCTCATGATTGGCTGCCGGGACCGGGGTCTGACATGCCGAGTTCGGCGAAGCCTCGTGTGCGAAGCAGGCAGGAGTCGCAGGTGCCGCACGGTTGACCATCGACGGGGTCGTAGCAACTGTGCGTGAGGGAGTAATCGACACCGAGGCTGAGGCCCAGCCGAATCGTGTCGGCCTTGGTTAGGCTGATGAGGGGAGTGTGGATCTTCATCCGTTGACTGCCCTCGACGCCAGCCTTGGTGGCGAGGTTTGCCATGTGCTCGTACGCCTCGATGTACTCAGGCCGGCAGTCCGGGTAGCCGCTGTAGTCGAGGGCGCTTACGCCGATGAAGACATCAGAGGCTCCGAGGGTCTCTGCCCAGGCAAGCGCGAACGACAGGAAGATGGTGTTCCGCGCAGGCACGTAGGTGATCGGGATCTCGCTCCCGATCTCCTGAGCACTCTCGTGGTGAGGCACGGCGAGAGCATCGTCGGTCAGTGCGGAGCCGCCAAAGATCCGCAGATCGATGTCCGCGACAACGTGCCGCGTCGCCCCGAGAGCCTTCGCGACCCGTGCGGCGGCTTCGAGTTCTACGGTGTGCCGCTGCCCGTAACGGAAGCTGAGGGCGTTGGCCTCAAAGCCCTCCTTGACTGCTACAGCGAGGGCTGTGGCCGAGTCGAGCCCGCCGCTCAGCAGTACAACTGCTTGGGGCTTGGATGCCAACATCTGGGGCTCCCTGCTATGTCGATGATCGAGAAACTGCAGTAGCTAGCTCTGCTGGTCGTGCGTAGTTACTGCTCGCAGGTTGCGTCACGTTACCTGAATACTGCGTGTTGCCGAAAGATGGACAGAGGCGTGTCCATCGACTTGCCGGCGCCGCCGGGTACGCCCGACGCGAATCTTCGGCTGCTGGCGCCCGCGCAAGGCGATGGCGGCGTTATTCGTCACCCTTGGAGGTGTCTGTCGTCCGGAGGCGCGCCCAGCTTATCGGCGGCCTGCGACGAGCCGCCGTCCTTACCTCTGCGCGAAATGACCCGCTTTACCCGCTTCATGTCATTACGGGTCTACGGCGCAGCGATGGCCAGCACACGTTCGGCTACGTCAAGCAGCCGCTTGCTCGAACAGGCTGAGGGTGTCCTTGAACAGGGCTGGCGTGATGCCAAGGGTCACGGACGAGTACACGTCGTGGCGGGTCCCGTCCCTGTCTATCAGTTGAGCTCCTGCCTCTCGGGCGATAGCCACTCCCGCAGTCATGTCCCAGGGGCGGTTGGAGAGGGTGAGGGCAGCATCGAGCTTGCCTTCGGCCAGCCAAGCCAGGTCCAGCGCCGCCGTGCCGGTCATCCGTACACGCTGCACGGACTCTACGAGTCGTGCGGTCAGCGCGAGCCGGAGTCGGTTCTTGGCCGCTGCATCCTCGCCAACGGCGTAGTCGCCGATCGCCACGATCGCCTCGCTCAGCCGGCCCGTCTGGCTAACCCGAATCGGTCTGCCGTCGACCGTTGCGCCGTCGCCCTGGGCGGCGGCGTAACGGTTACCGAGGAAGGGCAGCTCGATGACCCCGAGGACCGCCTCGCCGTTGTGCAGCAGCCCGAGCGACACCGCGCAGAGCGGGATGCCTCGCACGAAGTTGGCCGTCCCGTCGATCGGATCGAGCACCCACTGGAGCTCTCCCGACCCGCTGATGCCGTCCTCCTCGCCGAGGAACCCGATGTCGGGAGTCGCGACCCGGAGAAGCTCACGGATGTCGCGCTCGATCTCGTAGTCCAGCGCGGAGGCCATGTCGCGGTCGCCCTTGGCTGTGAGGGCACCCGGTGGCTTGCGCCGCATGTCCTCGGCCGCCCGGGCAACCGCCTCGATCGCAACAGGCAACAGTGGCCCGTAGTCGCTCACAACTGCTGCCCCCGTCGCCACTGCGTCTCGAAGTGTTGTTCGAACACCGGATACAGGCCGCCGCGAGCCTGTCTCCGTCTGGCGACGAACGCGGGGGAGTCGACCCCTCGGCTCTCCGCAAGGTACGGCTGCGCGACGCAGAGATCGTCGACCAGGATCACGTTGAAGCGCAACGTGTCGTCGTAGACCGCCAGTTCCATGCGGTCCTGGAGCCCGTCGGGTAGCCGGTCACGCACACGCATCAGCGTTTCGATGTTGAGCTTCGTCAGCCCGGACAACTGCCCCGTCGGAAAGCCCTCCTCCGCCTCGCGTGCCTGGACAGCCTGCCCAGATGGATCGAGGAACAGAAGGCGGACATGCGCACCGGCCTCGACCAGGTCGTGCCAGCGGCGGTCCGGGTAAGTCTGCGACAGGAGGTTGAGCGACAGGCCAACGGCGCGCACGCTGCTCGCTCCGCCGAGCAGCTGATCGGGCGGAAGGTTGGTGGAGAACTCGGAGCGGTTCGGGTGGACGGCGACGAGGTCTCCGAGCCGCTCCTCATCCAGGTTGCCCGCGCCGGACGGGTCGAGAATCGCGGAGAGCGCGAGGACCACGTCGCCGGGTGGGACCGTGTCCGTCTCCCATTTGGTGACGTCGTATCCGGTTGGTCGCCAGGTCAGCATCCGGGCCAGCACGGCGGCGAAGTCTCCGACGCTTACGACCTCGTGCACGGTTGCGAGTCCTTGAGTATCGATGATCGTTGTTCGTGCCATGGTTGGTGCTGCGATCATGATGAATCGTCGGATGACAGG
>NZ_JBFABB010000189.1:0-9351 GCF_040640035.1 Micromonospora sp. NPDC023633
GGCGGCCGGCGCGCGGCCCCCCCCCCGGGGGGCGCGCCCCCCCCGGGGGGCCCCCCCCCCGGGCCCTGCCCCCCCCGCCGCCGCCGCCCCCCGGGCCCGGGCGCCGGGCCCGGCTCAGGCCAGGTTCGACGAACGGGGGTACGCGTCGGCCGGGTCGGTGAGGACGTTGACCAGGTACGGCACGCCGGCGTCGAACGCCCGCCGCAGGGCCGGCCCGAGGTCGCCGGCCTTCGCCACCGTCTCGCCGGCCCCGCCGAGGGCGCTCACCACATGGTCGTAGCGCAGCTCCGGCTGGAGGTCGGCGGCGACGTCGTAGCCGTACATGGCGCGCATGGGGTGCTTCTCCAGGCCCCAGATGCCGTTGTTGCCGACCACGATCACCACCGGCAGCTTCTGCCGGGCGAGGGACTCGACGTCCATCAGCGAGAAGCCGGCCGCGCCGTCGCCCATGAGGACGCAGATCTGCCGGTCGGGGTGGCTGACCCGGGCGCCCATCGCGTAGCCCATGCCGGTGCCGAGGCAGCCGTACGGGCCGGGGTCGAGCCAGGTGCCGGGCTGCGCGGGCTCCAGGTAGCGGCCGGCGTACGAGACGAAGTCGCCGCCGTCGCCGATGGTGATGGCGTCGCGGGCGAGGACCCGGCGCAGCTCGCCGTAGACCCGGGCGGGCCGGATCGGGTCCGTCTCCGCGGACATCTCCTCGGCGTCGCGGGCCTTCGCGGCGTCCTCGGCGGTACGCAGGTCGGCGATCCAGTCGGCGTGGTCGGCCCGGTCGCCGGGGTGGTCGGCCAGCGCGGTGAGGATCAGCCGGAGGTCCCCGGCGGGGGCGGCGGCCGGCTGGACGTGCCCGGCCCGCTGGCTGGGCGCGTCGACGATGTGCACCACCGTGGCGTCGCCGAAGTCGCCGAAGCTGAGCCGGAAGTCGAGCGGGGTGCCGATCACCACGACCACGTCGGCGCCCTTCAGCGCCACGCGACGGGCCTTGGCGAAGGCGAGCGGGTGCTCCGGCGGCAGCGCGCCCCGGCCCATCCCGTTGGTGAAGACCGGCACCTCGAGCGCCTCGGCGGCCGCCCGCAGGGCGTCGACCGCGTCGCCGGCGTAGACGTCGGAGCCGGCGATGATCACCGGACGGCGGGCGGCGGCGATCAGGCCGGCCGCCTTCGTCACCTCGTCGGGGTCGGGCTCGACCGGCGCGATGCCCGGCAGCGCGGGCAGCTCGGCGTCGGCGACCGAGAAGACCGCCTCCAGGGGGAAGTCGAGGAAGACCGGGCCCCGGTGCGGGGTGAGCGCGGTGGTCAGCGCCGCGGTCACCGCGCGCGGGATGTCGTCGGGGCTGAACACCGTCTCGGCGTGCTTGGTGACCGGGGCGACCAGGGGCAGGTGGTCCATCTCCTGGAGGCTGCCCGAGCCCCAGCGGAACTGCGGGGCCCGGCCGCCCAGCACCAGCACCGGCGAGGCGTTGAAGTACGCGCTGGTCAGCCCGGAGACGCCGTTGGTGACGCCGGGGCCGGCGGTGAGCACGGCGAGGCCGGGGCGGCGCTGGAGCTTGGCCACCGCCTCGGCGGCGAAGACCGCCGACTGCTCGTGCCGCACGTCGTAGATGGGGAAGCCGGTCTTGTGCGCGGCGTCGTAGAGCGGGAAGACGTGCCCGCCGGAGAGGGTGAACATCTCCCGCACCCCGTACGCGCGCAGCGCCGCGAGCGCGAGCTCCCCGCCGTGACCTTCGATCCGCTCCGTCATCGCCGCTTTCCCTTCGTCCGCATGGCCGAGGTCACACGCTACTCACCGGTAGGCGGAATGTGAACAGTTCTCGACTCGGCGCGCCTGAGGGCCGGCGGGGCCGCCCCGCCGGCCCGGGCCGCTCAGCGGCCGGTGAAGTCCGGCTTGCGCTTCGCCACGAACGCCGCCATGCCCTCGCGCCGGTCGTCGGTGGCGAACAGCGCCGCGAACAGCTGGCTCTCCCAGGCCAGGCCGGAGTTCAGGTCCATGTCCAGGCCACCGTCGACGGCGAGCTTGGCGGCGCGCAGGGCCTGCACCGGGCCGGTCAGGTACGGGCGGACCAGTTCGACCGCGGTGTCGTAGACCTCGGCCGCCGGGGCGACCCGGTCGGCCAGGCCGATCCGCAGGGCCTCCTGGGCGTCGACCATCCGGCCGGACATGATCAGGTCCTTGGCGCGGGCCGGGCCGACCAGGCGGGCCAGCCGCTGGGTGCCGCCCGCGCCGGGGATGATGCCGAGCTTGATCTCCGGCTGCCCGAGCTTGGCGTCCTCGGCCACCACCCGCCAGTCGCACGCCAGCGCCAGCTCGCAGCCGCCGCCGAGGGCGTAGCCGGTGATCGCGGCGACGACCGGCTTCGGTATCCGGGCGATCGCGCCGAGGGCGCTGGACAGGTCGGCCGCCCGGTCCGCCATGTCCACGTAGGACATGTCGGCCATCTCCTTGATGTCCGCGCCGGCCGCGAAGACCTTCTCCCCGCCGTACACGATGACGGCGCGGACGCCCGGGTCGGCGGTGGCCGCCGCGGCGGCGGCGCGCAACTCCTCCTGCACCTGGGTGTTCAGGGCGTTCATCGGCGGCCGCTCCAGCCGGATGGTGCCGATGCCGTCCTTGGTCTCCAACCGCACGAACTCGCCCACGCTGGCCCTCACTTCCTCGTCGAAGTCGCGTGCCAACCTTACGGCCCGGATCGTTGGGGTAAGTACTGTGGTGTCAGGCCCGCCACCGGGAGTACCGCCATGATCACGTACTACGACGACAGGTCCGTGCAGGTCACCTCGACCGCCGTCCGGGTGGACGGCCGGACCTTCCGGCTGGCCGACATCAGCATGGTCTGGCACCGACGCGGCAGCCGGTCCTGGCGGGTGCTCGCGGGACGCGGCGCGATCGGCGCGGCGCTCGCCGGCCCCCTGGTCGCCGCCGCCCTCGGCATCGCGCTCGCGCTCTGGCTGGACCGCTCCCTCACCGTCACCATCGCCATCGTCGGCGCCTCGGTGCTGGTCGGGCTCGCGGTCGGCCCGGTCGCCGACTTCCTCTTCGAGCACCTCGACCGCTCGTACGCCCGGGGCAGCCGGCAGCTGGAGATCTGGGCCCGCTGGCGCGGCCAGCCGGTGCGGCTGCTGTGCACCGGCGACGCGCTGCGCTTCGGCCAGATCTACCGGGCGGTGCAGCGGGCCGTCGAGGCGGGACAGCCGGTGTCGCCCCGCCGCCGCTAGAACCCGATCGGCCCGTCCGGCAGCATGCCCAGGCCACGCAGCAGGCCGAGCAGGTCCTGCTCGCCCCAGAACTGCACGATCCGGCCGCCGGCCAGCCGGTACATCTTGCAGGTGCTCTGCACCGCCGTCGCGCCGGTGGCGTCCCGGCGGTAGGTCTGCGCCAGCGACACCACCACGCGGTCGTCGGCGGCGAAGATCTCGACGATCTCCTGGTCGAGCACGGTCAGCCCCGGCGAGGTAACGGCCCCCTCGACGTGGCGCTGCCCCCGCACCCGCGTGCCGGAGCCGTAGATCAGCAGATCCTCGTCGACCACCGCGCGCAACTCCGCCAGGTCCTTGGTGACGAAGGTCCGCAGGTAGCGGCGGACCACCTCGACGTTGCGCTCCTGCTCCGTCATAGCCCGTCACGGCATCGGCCCCGCACCACCCGCCACACCGCCCCGAGCTGCCCCGCACTGCCCTGCCCGCGCCGCTCCACGCCGCCCGCCCACCGCAAACCCCGGCCGGAGACGAGGGTCCGGGGAAACCACGCCGGGGGCCGGGTGACTCACCGCACGCTGTCGAGCTGCCCCATCTGGCGGGGCAGGCCGACGGGTTCGCGCGCCAGCTGTGGTCCCACGGACGGGGCAGCTCGACAGCGGTCGACCGTCACCCCCTCGCCGACGGACGGGGCGCGGCCACCGGCGGGCACATTGCCGGCGAGTGGTTAGGCTTAGTGATGACCATCTATTACCGGGACGACGCGGTGCAGGTGACGTCGGAGTCGATCCGGGCGGGCGGCCACGCCGTGGCGATCGCCGACGTGACGTACGTCTGGCACGCGCAGGGGCCGAAGACGCTGGCGGTACGGGGGCGCGTGCTGGGTCGCGGCGTCCTGGTCCTGCTCCTCTCGCTGCCCCCGCTGATCGCGGTGGTCTGCGTGCTGTCGCTGGCCTGGTCGGCGCAGGACCGGGGCGAGTGGCAACTGGCGCTGATCATCCTCGCCGCGTGCGCGGTCGGCGCGCTGGCCCTGACCCCCTTCCTGGAGATCCCGCTCGGCTGGCTCGACCGCTCCTACGAGCGGGGCAGCAAGGTGCACGAGCTCTGGGTCCAGCACCACGGCCGGGAGGTGCTGCTGCTGCGCACGCCGGACGCGCTGCGGTTCGGGCAGATCTACCGGGCGGTGCAGCGCGCGGTCGAGCAGCACACGGACTCCTGACCTCGAGGCCCCGCCGCGCTGCCCGGCGGTGCGGGCGCGGGCGACGCACACTTGGTGCCATGGTGATTCCCCTCCCCCGGCCCGCCGCGGTCGTCGGTCTGACCCGCTCCGCCCTCGACCAGGCCCTCGGCTCGGCCGCCTCGTTCGCCGCCGTGCCGGCCCGCGCGTTCGCCGTGCTGGACTCGGTGGAGGCCCTGCTGCACCGGGTCGACGGCATGGTGGACCGGATCGGCGGCGTGGTGGACCGGATCGAGCAGACCCTCGACCGCACCGACCGGGTGCTCACCGACGCCGAGGGCGCGGTCCGGGAGGTGGCCGTCATCAGCGCCGCCGCGACCACCGCGATCGAGACCGCCACCGAGGTGGCCGCCGCCGCGGCCGTCGTGGTCGGGGAGGCGGAGAAGGTGGCCCGCACCGCCGGTGCGGTGGTCGCCGAGGCCGACGCGGTGGCCGGCCGGGCCGCCGGCGCCGTGGGCACCGCGGCGGAGGCGGCGGCCACCGCCGCCGAGCTGCTGACGGCGTACGAGCCGGCGCTGCGCCGGGCCGCCCCGATGGCGACCCGGTTCGTCGAGCAGCTCAGCCACGAGGAGGTGACCGCCGCGATCCGCCTCGTCGACGAGCTGCCCAAGCTCAAGCAGCACCTGACGGCGGACATCCTGCCGATCCTGGCCACCCTGGACCGGGTCGGCCCGGACCTGCACGACCTGCTCGACGTCACCCGCGACCTGAAGCTCGCCGTCGCCGGCATCCCCGGGCTAGGCATGCTCCGCCGCCGGGGCGAGAAGCTCACCGACGACGCCGAGGCGTGACCGGCGACGCCGAGGCGTGACCGGCGACGTCGCAGCGCCCCCCGGCGGGCATCAGGGGAGCGGCCGGGCCCGGCCGATCCGGATCAGGCGGGGACGTACAGCTCGTCGATCTCGGCCCGGCTGGGCAGCGCCACGGAGGCGCCGAGCCGGCGGGCGCAGGCCGCCCCGGCCGCCGCCGCCCAGCGCACCGCGTCGACCACGTCCCGGCCCTCGCCCCAGGCCACCGCGAGCGCGGCGGTGAAGGCGTCCCCGGCGGCCGTGGAGTCCACCACGTCGACCTTGACCGCCGGCACGTGCACGGCGGTGCCGTCGCGGTCGCCGTACCAGGCGCCCTCCGCGCCGAGGGTCAGCACGGCCCGGGGCACCAGGTCGAGCAGGGCCGACGGCTCGTCCCGGCCGCGCCCGGTCAGCGCCTGCGCCTCGGTCTCGTTGACCACCAGCAGGTCCGTCGCCGCCAGCAGCTCCGGCGGCACCGGCACCGCCGGGGCGGCGTTGAGCACCACCCGGGTGCCGGCCGCCCGGGCGACGACGGCCGCCTCGGTCACCGTCCCGACCGGGATCTCCAGCTGCGCGAGCAGCACGTCCGCCCCGCGTACGGCGGTCAGCTCGGACTCGGTCAGCCCGCTCATCGAACCGTTGGCGCCCGGGCTGACCAGGATCGCGTTCTCGCCCTCGGCGTTGACCATCACCAGCGCCACCCCCGACGTGCCGTACGTCGTGCGGAGCTGCTCGGTGTCGACCCCGGCGGCGGTGATCCGCGCCCGCAGGGTGACGCCGAACGAGTCGGAACCGATCGCCCCGAGGAAGGCGCAGGAGGCACCGGCCTTGGCCGCGGCGATGGCCTGGTTGGCGCCCTTGCCGCCGGGCACCATGACGAAGTCGGTGCCGAGCAGGGTCTCCCCCGGCCGGGGCAGGGCGGGGGCGGTGCCCACCAGATCCATGTTGGCGCTGCCCACCACGACGACCCGGGTCTGCCGCATCGCCACCTCCTCGCCGCCGGACGCTGCGGCGAAGTCTAGGGCCCCGCCGGCGGTCGACGCCCGGCCCGGGGAGGCCGGGTCAGGCGGCGCGGGCGGTGAACCGGTCGCCGGAGCGCTGCACGACCAGCGGCAGCCCGAAGGTCTTGGAGAGGTTGTCCCCGGTCAGCGTGTCGTCGAGGAGTCCCTGCGCCACCACCCCGCCCTCACGCAGCAGCAGCGCGTGGGTGAAGCCGGGCGGGATCTCCTCCACGTGGTGGGTCACCAGCACCAGCGCCGGGGCGTCCGGGTCGTACGCCAGCTCGGCCAGCCGGGCGACCAGGTCCTCCCGCCCGCCCAGGTCGAGCCCGGCGGCGGGCTCGTCGAGCAGCAGCAGCTCCGGGTCGGTCATCAGCGCGCGGGCGATCTGCACCCGCTTGCGTTCCCCCTCGGAGAGGGTGCCGTACGTGCGCTCGGCGAGGCCGCCGATGCCGAGCTGGCCCAGCAGGGCGCGGGCCCGGGCCTCGTCGCTGCTGTCGTAGCTCTCCCGCCAGCGCCCGAGCACCGACCAGGCGGCCGTGACGACGACGTCGCTGACCCGCTCGTCGGCGGGCACCCGCTCGGCGAGCGCGGCGGTGGAGAGCCCGATGCGGGTACGCAGCTCGTTGACGTCGGTACGGCCGATCCGCTCCCCGAGCACGTGGGCGGTGCCGGTGGTCGGATGCAGCCGCCCGGCGGCGAGGTTGAGCAGGGTCGTCTTCCCGGCGCCGTTGGGCCCGAGCACCACCCAGCGCTCGTCCAGCTCGACCCGCCAGTCGACGTCGTGCAGCAGTGCCGTGCCAGCCCGGCGTACGCCGACGCCGTCGAGGCTGACCACCAGATCCTCGTCCCCAGTCACCCGCCCATCCAACCACGCAACGCCGGGCGCCCCCCACGGGCGGCGCCCCGGCCATAGGGTGGGGCGCCGTGTCGTTGGTCACCACAACCGGAGGACGATCCATGCCCGGTCGGAGCACGGAGCCGCGCGGATGAGCGGGGTCATCGAGATCGAGGGTCTGCGCAAGACCTTCCACAGCGTGCGGCAGGGCCGCCGGGTGGCGGTCGACGGTTTCGACCTGCTGGTCGAGGCCGGCCAGATCCACGGTTTCCTCGGCCCCAACGGGTCGGGCAAGACCACCACGCTGCGCGCCCTGCTCGGGCTGGTGCGGGCCGACGCGGGCCGGATGACGGTGCTGGGCGTCCCCTCGCCGGACGGGCTGCCCCTGGTGGCCGGGCGGGTCGGGGCGATCGTGGAGAGCCCGCAGTTCTTCGGCAACTTCACCGGCCACCGCACGCTGCGCCTGCTCGCCCGGGCCGGCGGCGTACCGACCGCCCGGGTCGACGAGGTGCTGGAGCAGGTGGGCCTGCGCGACCGGGGCGACGAGCGGGTGAAGGGCTACTCGCTGGGCATGAAGCAGCGGCTGGCCGTGGCCTCCGCCCTGCTCAAGGACCCGGAGCTGCTGATCCTGGACGAGCCGGCGAACGGGCTGGACCCGGCCGGCATCCGGGAGATGCGGGACCTGATGCGCTCACTGTCGGAGGCCGGCGTGACCGTGCTGGTCTCCAGCCACATCCTCGCCGAGATCCAACTGATCTGCGACCACGTGACGATCATCTCGCGGGGCCGGCGGGTGGCGGCCGGGCGGGTCGACGAGGTGCTGGCCGGCTTCGACCGGCACGAGCTGCTGGTGCGGGTGGACGACCCGGCGCGGGCCGTGGAGCTGCTGACGGCGGCCGGGCTGGCGGCGACCGGGCACGACGACCACCTGGTGGTGGGCGACGTGGACGACGCGACCGCGGTCAGCCGCACGCTGGGCGAGGCCGGCCTCTGGGTACGCGAGCTGACCCCGCTGCGACCCGACCTGGAGAGCGTCTTCCTCGAACTGACCGGCGCAGCGGGGCACCCGACGCTGCCCCGGCAGGTGGACGACTCGGTGCTGCCCGACGGCGGCCCCCGGGAACCGGTGATCGACCTCGACGTGCGGGGAGTGGACGCGTGAACCTGGTCCGTGCCGAGCTGGAGCGTCTCGGCGCCCGGCGCTTCGTGCAGCTCATGCTCGTCCTGCTGGTGCTCGCCTTCGGCGTCACCGCGGCGACCACCCTGGCGAGTTCCCACCGGCCCACCGCCGAGGAACTCTTCGAGGCCCAGCGCGCCGCCGCCGCGGCGCGCGCCGACCTGGAGCGCACCCACCAGCTCTGCCTGGACCGGCAGCGCGGCGCCGTGCTGGCGGACGACATCGAGGAGTACGTCCCCGAGGACTGCGGCGAGGTCGACCCGGCCCAGATGGAGCGGGCGCCCGTGGCGGCCGACTTCCTCCACGGGGTGTTCACCTTCGCCGACGAGGCCGGCCCGCTGCTCTACTTCCTCATCGCCTTCCTCGCGCTCTTCGGGTTCCTGGTCGGCGCCTCCTACATCGGCGCCGACCTGAACTCCGGCGGCGTGGTCAACCTGCTGCTCTGGCGCCCCCGGCGGATGACCGTGCTCGGCACCAAGCTGGGCACCCTGCTCGGCGGGATGGCGCTGCTGTCGGTGGCCGCCTCGGCGGCCTACCTCGGGGCGTTCTGGCTGATCGGTCGGGTCGCCGGGCGGCCGGGGCGGCTCGACGGGGAGTTCTGGGGCTCGCTGGGCGCGACCTGGGGGCGCGGTCTGCTGCTGGTGCTGCTGCTCACCGCGGTCGGCTTCGCCGTCGCCACCCTGGGCCGGCACACCTCGGCGGCGCTCGGCGCGGTCGCCGGATACCTGGTGGTGTGGGAGCTGGGCGCCCGGCTGGTGATGGAGATCCTGGACGTCGTCAAGGTGGACCGGTACATGCTCTCCAGCTACGCGGCCGCCTGGCTGAACGGCCGGGTCGAGTTCTGGGACTACCGGGCGTGCGGCAACGGGTCGGCCGTCTCCTGCAACGGCCTCTACGTCATCACCTGGCAGTCCTCGCTGGTCCTGCTGCTCGGGCTGGCCGGCGCGTTGACCGCCGCCGCCTTCGTGGCGTTCCGCCGCCGCGACCTGATGTGACGCCCGCCCGGGGTGCGGCAAGACCTTGCAGCACCCCGGGCAACGATGAAATATTCCTTCACATGACGCCCGCCCGCCGCCGACCCCGCCGCCGGGCGGCGGCCGGCGCGCGGCCCGCACCGGTGGCCAG
>NZ_JBFABB010000190.1:0-9063 GCF_040640035.1 Micromonospora sp. NPDC023633
TGGGTGCGTAATCTGCGTGAGCCGGTGCGGTTCCATGACGCGGTGACCGCGCTGGTCGCGCAGGGCTACGACACGTTCATCGAGGTCAGCGCGCACCCGGTGCTGGTCGGCAGCATTGAGGCGCCGGTGGTCACCGGCACCCTGCGCCGCGATCTGGACGGCTGGGCCGAGTTCCTGCGCAACGCCGGGCTCGTGTGGAGCCACGGCGTGCCGGTCGACTGGGCGAGCCTCTTCCCGCAGCGGCACGTGGTCCCCGACCTGCCGACGTATCCGTTCCAGCACGAGCCGTACTGGCTGGTCGCCGACACGGCCATCGGCAATACCGGTCACGGGTGGCTGGACGCGCGGGTGCCGACCCCGAACGGCCTGGTCGCTTCGGGGTCGATCGGGCTGCGCCGCCTGCCGTGGCTGGCTGATCACAGCGTCTCCGGCACGGTCCTGCTGCCCGGCACGGTGCTGCTGGAGGCGGTACTGACGGCCGCCGGGTGGACGGGCCTGCCGGTGATCGAAGAACTCACCCTGCTGGCGCCGATCGTCGTCACCGACGAGCCGGTCACCGTACAGATCACCGTCGAGGACACGACGGTGACCGTGCGGTGCGAACGCGACGGCCAGTGGACCGACCACGCCACCGGAACGCTGTCCGATGCCGGTCCGCCTGCCCCTGCGGACCTCCTCGTCCGGCCGGGCGCCGCGACGCCGCTCGACGCCGGCGACTTCTACGAAACGCTCAGCGCCCGCGGCTACGACTACGGGCCCGCCTTCCAGGGCCTGCAACGCCTGTGGCAGGACGACGGCGACCACTACGCCGAGATCGGCGGCCTCAACTCCGACGGCTACCTGCTGCACCCGGCCCTGCTCGACGCCGCCCTGCACCCGATCGCCGCCACGAGCGACGAGGTCGCGCTGCCGTTCTCCTTCCACGACGTCGAACTGCACGGCCGGGGAGACGCCACGCAGACCCACCTGACCGCCGACCAGCGCGTCACCGTCGCCTCGGCCGAGGGGACGCCGCTGCTGACCATCGGCCGGATCACGCTGCGGCCCGCGACCCTGCCGGCCACGAACTCCCTGCTGACCCTGCGCTGGCAACCCATCGAGGCCACCACGACCGCGGACAGCGCCCTGACCGTGGTGCGCTGCCCCGAGCCGGGCACCGACGACCCGGCGGTGGCCGTCCGCGAGGTCGTGCTGGCGGTGCACGAGGCGTGCCGGCGGTGGCTGGCGGCCGGGCCCGCCGACAACGAGCGCCTCGTGGTCGTCACCCGGCACGCCGTCGCGGTCGACGACACCGAAGACGTCGACCTGGTGCAGGCGCCGGTCTGGGGACTGCTGCGCTCGGCCCAGGCCGAACACCCCGACCGGATCGTCCTGGTGGACACCGACGCTCCCGAGGCCGACCTCGGCCGCGCGGTCGCGACGGCGGAACCGCAGGTGGCCGTACGCGGAAACGAGTTGTTCGTACCCCGGCTGGCCCGGAACGTGCCGGCCGCGGCAAGCGGCCCTGAGCCCTACCGCCCCGGCACCGTGCTCGTCGTGGGCGGGACCGGCATGGTCGGCGGCGCGGTCGCCCGCCACCTGGTGACCGAGCACGGCGTGCGGCACCTGGTGCTGACCGGACGCTCGGCGGCGGACGGCCCGGCCGCCGACCACCTGCGCGCGCTGGGCGCCGATGTCACCGTGACCGCCTGCGACGTCGCGGACCGGGCCGCCGTCGCCGGCCTCCTCGCCGCGATCCCGGGCGATCGTCCGCTGACCGCCGTGATCCACGCGGCCGCCGTCCTGGCCGACGGCATGTTCGACGCACTCACTGCCGACGACTTCGAGCGGGTGCTCGCGCCCAAGGTCGCCGGCGCGCTGCACCTGCACGAGTTGACCTCGGACCTGGACCTCGACCAGTTCCTGCTCTTCTCGTCGGCGTCGGGCATCCTCGGCGGCGCCGGGCAGGCCGCCTACGCGGCGGCCAACGCGTTCCTCGACGCGCTCGCCCAGCACCGTCGCCGGCACGGCCGGCCGGCCACCTCGCTCGCCTGGGGCTACTGGGCGCGCGCCAGCACCCTCACCCGGCAACTGGCTGACCGGGACCAGGCCCGGATCGCCGGCCACGGCGTGGCGCCGATGGACGACGACGAGGGGCTGGCCCTGTTCGACGCCGCCTGCCGGCTGCGCGAGCCGGTGGTGCTGCCGCTCAAGCTGTCGGCCGGCGACAACCTGTCCTACCTGCTGCGCCGCCTGGCCGAGACCGGCCGGCGGGGCCGCCGGCCGGCACCGCGGGCCCCGCTGCGGATCCGGCTGGCCGGGCTGACCGAGCCCGAGCGGCAGCGGGCGCTGCTGCAGCTGGTGCGCACGACGATCGCGACGGTGCTGCGGCACGGCGCGGCCGGCGGCATCCGGCCCGACGACCCGTTCAAGGACCTCGGCTTCGACTCGCTCACCGCGGTCGACCTGCGGAACCGGCTGGCCGCGGCCACCGGGGTGCGGCTGCCCGCGACGGTCGTGTTCGATCAGCCGACCCCCGCCGCCCTGGCCCGGCACATCGGAGAGCTGCTGGCCACCGAGGCCCGGCCCGGCGGTGAGCACCCCGCTCTCGGCCACGTCACCACCCTGCGGAGCGCGCTGGCGGACAGCCCGCCCGAGGTCAGGTCGATGCTGATCGCGCAGCTCCGGGACCTGATCAACCACGCCGAGCCGGCCCGGCCGGCGGACCTGGACGCGGCCAGCGCGGAGGACATGTTCGAGCTGCTCGATGAGGAGCTGAATCGATGAGCAACGAGGCGAAGCTGCTCGACTACCTGAAGCGGACTACGGCCGAGTTACGCGACACGCGCGCCCACCTGCACGAAGAGCGGGCCCGCCGGCACGAGCCGATCGCCATCACGGCGATGGCCTGCCGCTTCCCGGGAGAGGCCGCGTCGCCCGACGACCTGTGGCGCCTGGTGGTGGAGGGCGTCGACGCCACCACGGACTTCCCGGCCGACCGCGGGTGGGACGTCGAACGGCTCTACCACCCCGAACCCGATCACCCCGGCACCAGCTACACCCGCCGCGGCGGCTTCCTGACCGACGCCGCCCTCTTCGACACCGAGCTGTTCCGGGTCGGCCCGCGCGAGGCGGCGGTCATGGACCCGCAGCAGCGGCTCCTGCTGGAGTGCTCGTGGGAGGCGTTCGAGCGGGCCGGCATCGATCCGCACTCGGTCGCGGGCAGCCCCGTCGGGGTCTTCGCCGGGCTGATGTACAACGACTACACGACCCGGCTTCTCGGCGCCCCCGCCCACGAGGGGCACTTGATCAGCGGCAGCTCCGGCAGTATCGCCTCGGGCCGCATCGCCTACGCGTTCGGGCTGACCGGGCCCGCGATCACCGTCGACACGGCCTGCTCCTCGTCGCTGGTCGCCCTGCACCTGGCCGCGCAGTCACTGCGACGGGGCGAGTGCGACATGGCGCTCGCCGGCGGCGTCACGGTGATGTCGACGCCGGACTGGTTCGTCGAGTTCAGCCGCCAGCGCGGGCTCTCGCCGGACGGTCGGTGCCGGTCGTTCTCGGCCGACTCCGACGGCACGGGCTTCGCCGAGGGCGCCGGCGTGCTCCTGGTCGAGCGGCTGTCGGACGCCGAGCGGCTGGGCCACCCGGTGCTCGCGGTGCTGCGCGGCTCGGCGGTCAACCAGGACGGCGCCTCGAACGGGCTGACCGCACCGAGCAGCCCGGCGCAGCAACGCGTCATCCGCGAGGCGCTGGCGGACGCGGGGCTGGGGCCGGGCGACGTGCAGGCGGTGGAGGCACACGGCACCGGCACCGTGCTCGGCGACCCGATCGAGGCTCAGGCCCTCCTCGCGACCTACGGCGCCGACCGGGCCGACCCGCTGTGGCTGGGCACGGTCAAGTCGAACATCGGCCACAGCCAGGCAGCCGCCGGGGTGGCCGGCGTGATCAAGATGGTGCAGAGCCTGCGGCACCGCGTCCTGCCGCCCACGCTGCACGCGGCCGAACCGTCGGCCAAGGTGGACTGGACGGCGGGGAACGTCCGGCTGCTGACCGAGGCGCGGCCGTGGTCCGGCGCCGGTGGTCCCCGGCGCGCGGCGGTGTCGTCCTTCGGGGTCAGCGGCACCAACGCGCACGTCATCCTGGAGGAGGCGCCGGCGGCCGGCGACGCGACCGCACCGGCGGACCGGCCGGTGACCGCGGTGCCGCTGCTGCTCTCCGGCCAGTCCGAGGCGGCGCTGACCGCGCAAGCCGGGGCGCTGCTGCCGGTGGCCGCGGCGAGCCACCCCGCCGACCTGGCCTTCTCGCTGGCCACCACCCGGGCGCAGCTCGACCACCGGGCGGTCGCCCTGGCCGGGGACACGGCGGAGCTGCAGGCCATCGCGGCCGGCGCTGGCGCCTTGCGCGGGCGGGCGCACCCGCACCCCTCGGTCGCCTTCCTCTTCCCGGGCCAGGGTGCGCAGCGGCCGGGCGCGGGCAAGGAGCTCCACGACGCCTTTCCCGTCTTCGCCGACGCGCTCGACGAGGTCTGCGCGGCGTTGAACCAGCACCTCGACGAGCCGATCGCGTTCTTCGACCTGGACGTGGCGACGCTGGAGCAGACCCAGGTGGCGCAGGCGGCGGTGTTCGCGTACGAGGTGGCCGCCTTCCGGCTCCTGCAGAGCTGGGGCGTCACGCCCGGCCACCTGATCGGGCACTCGGTCGGCGAGTTCGCCGCCGCGCACGTCGCGGGCGTGTTCTCCCTGGCCGACGCCGCCCGGCTGATCGCGGTGCGCGGCCGGCTGATGCAGGCGCTGCCGGCCGGCGGCGCGATGGTCGCCGCCGGGCTCCCGGAGGCCGAGGCGGCGCCACTGCTGCCGCCGGAGGTCAGCATCGCTGCGGTCAACGGGCCGTCCTCGGTCGTGTTCTCCGGTCCGGAGTCGGCAGTGGCCGAGGCCGCCCGCCGGTGCGGCGAGCGGGGCGCGCGCATCAAGCGCCTCGCGGTGTCGCACGCCTTCCACTCCGCGTTGATGGACCCGGCGCTGGCCGGCTTCGCCGCGGCGCTGGCCACAGTGGAGCTGCAAAGACCACGGCTGCCCCTGCTGACCGCCGGGGACCCCACCTCGAAGGAGTACTGGACGCGGCACATCCGGGAGACCGTGCGCTTCGCCGACGGCGTGCAGCGGGCCCTCGCGGAGGGTGCGACCGCCTTCCTCGAGATCGGGCCCAGCGCCGCCGTGACCGCCGCGGCCCAGGAGTGCGTGCGCGAGGGTCGGCCGGTCTTCGCGACCCTCACGCGGGACGGCCGGCCCGAGGAGACCTCCGCCTACCTGGCCGTCGCCGCGCTGCACGTGCACGGCGCCGCGGTCGACTGGCGGGCGGCGCTGGCCCCCGCCGGCGGCCGCCGGATCGAGCTGCCCACCTATCCGTTCCAGCACCGGCGGTTCTGGATCGACACGCCCGCGCCCGCCCGCACCGGCGCCTCCGGCCACCCGCTGCTCGACACGGTCGCCGATCTGCCGGACGACGACGGCCTGCTGCTCACCGGCGTCCTGTCCGGGGCCCGGGACCCGTGGCTGACCGAGCACGAGGTGTTCGGCGTCCGCCTGCTGCCCGGCACCGCGCTGGCCGAGGCGGCGCTGTGGGCCGGGCAGCGGCTCGGCGCCGGCCACCTCGACGAGCTCGTCCTGGAGGCGCCGCTCACCCTGCCTGCCGACACCGGCGTACGCCTGCGGGTCGTGGCCCGCGGCGCCGACGAGGCCGGCCGTCGCCGCATCTCGCTGTTCGCGTCGTTGTCCGATGAGGACGGATGGACCCGGCACGCGCACGGTGTGCTGGGCGCGGATCCGCCGGTGTCACCGCCGGCCGCCGCGCCGTGGCCGCCCGCAGGGGCCGAGCCGGTCGACGTGGAGGCGCTCTACGACCGCCTGGCCGACCTCGGCATCGGCTACGGGACGGCATTCCGCGGCCTCCGGGCGGCCTGGCGCAGCGGCCCGGACGTGTTCGCCGAGGTCGAGTCCGGGGCGGAGGACGCCGGTCGGTACGTGGTGCATCCGGCGCTCTGGGACAGCGCCCTGCACGCGCTGGCGTCGTCCGGCGAGGCCATGCCGGCGCTGCCGTTCGCCTGGCGCGACGTGTCGGTGCACGCCGCCGGGGCCGGCAGCCTGCGGGTGCGGATCGCCCGCACCGGCGCCGACGCGGCCACGCTGCACGCCTGGACGCCGGCGGGCGAGCCGGTGCTCACCGTCGGCCGCTTGGACCTGCGGCCGGCCTCCCCGGCCGATCTGCGGGCCTCCGGCGACGCCCTGTTCGGGGTGGGCTGGATCCCGGCCCCGTCCGCGCCGACGCCGACCGCCGTCACCACCGTGGAACTGCCCGGCGGCACCGGGCCGGAGGAGACGCGGACCGCGGTCGAGGAGGCCCTGCGGCACCTGCAGTCCTGGCACGGCGACCCGCGATCCGACCGCACCACCCTGGTGCTGGTCGTCCGCGCCGGGGACCTGGCCGGCGCCGCGGTGCGCGGTCTGGTCCGCAGCGCCCAGGCCGAACATCCGGGCCGTTTCGTGCTGCTGGAGAGCGACGGACGGGACCTGACCGGGCTCGCGCTGCCGGCCGGCGAGCCGGAGGTCGCGCTGCGGGGCGACCGGGTCCTCGTGCCCCGGCTGGAACGCGCCGCCGCCCCGCCGGGCGACCCGATCGACGTGACCGGCACCGTCCTCGTCACCGGCGGCACCGGCGCGCTGGGTGCCGTGCTCGCCCGTCACCTGGTGACCGCGCACGGCGCCCGGCACCTGCTGCTGCTGAGCCGGGGCGGGAACGCGCCCGAGCTGGTGCGTGAGCTGACCGGGCTGGGCGCTGCGGTGACCGTCGTGGCCTGCGACGTGGCCGACCGCGAGCAACTGGCTGAGGCGCTCCGGGCCGTCCCGGCGGATCGGCCGCTCAGCGCGGTCGTCCACGCCGCGGGCGTCGCCGGGGACGGGCTGGTCGACCGGCTCACCCCCGGCGACCTGGCGACCGCGCTGGCGGCCAAGGCCGTCGGCGCCTGGCATCTGCACGAGCTGACCCGCGACCTGCCGGTGCGCTCGTTCGTGCTGTTCTCCTCGGCCGCCGCCACGCTGGGCAGCCCGGGACAGGGCGCGTACTCGGCCGCGAACGCCTTCCTCGACGGCCTGGCCGAGCACCGCCGCGAGCGGGGGCTGCCGGCCGTCTCGCTGGCCTGGGGCCTGTGGGACCAGCGGGTGGGAATGGCCGCGGGCGTACCGGACAAGGGTCTTCGAGCGCACGTGCTGCCGCTGACCGAGACCGACGGCCTGGCCCTGTTCGACGTGGCCGCCCGCGCGGGCGGTGCGCCGGTCGCGGTGCCGGTGCGGCTCAACCTGGCCGCCCTGAGCCGGGTGCGTGACCTGCCGCCCCTCCTGCGCGGGCTGGTCCGGCCGCGCGCCGCGGCGGCGACCGTGTCGCTGGCCCGCCGGCTGGCCGGCGCCGCCCCGGCCGCGCGGCGCGATCTGGTGCTGGAGTTCGTCCGCGGGCAGGCCGCGGCCGTGCTCGGGCACTCCGCACCGGCCGACATCGACGTCGACCGGGGCTTCGTGGACCTCGGCTTCGACTCGCTGACCGGGATCGAACTGCGCAACCGGCTGGAGGACGGCACCGGGCTGCGACTGCCCGGCACCCTGGTCTTCGACCACCCCACGCCGAGTGCGCTCGCGGATCACGTGCTGGCCGGCCTCACGCCCGGCGCCGCCGAGGACGAGGCCGGGCTGCGGCACCGGATCGCGTCCATTCCGCTCGACCGGCTGCGGGCCGGCGGCCTGCTCGACCGGCTGCTGCGCCTGGCTGCGGAACCGGAAAGCGGAACCGGGCCGGACGCCGGGCCCGCGGCCATCGCCGACATGGACGCCGACGAGCTGGTCCGGCTCGCGCGCCGCCGGCGCTGACCTGCCGAACCGATCGATCGCGGGAGAATGAGATGCCGTCAACGGACGAGCTGGTCGAGGCACTGCGGGCAACCCTGCAGGAGAACGGTGAGCTGCGCGAGGACCTGGACCGGCTGAGCGAACCACTGGCCATCGTCGGGATGGCCTGCCGGCTGCCCGGCGGCATCACCACGCCTGAGCAGCTCTGGCGGCTGCTGATCGACGGCGACGACGCGATCGGCGGCTTCCCGGCCGACCGCGGCTGGAACTTGGACGCGCTGGCCGACCGCATGGCCGGTGTGGCCAACGCCGGCACGCGCGGCGGCGGGTTCCTGCGCGACCCGGCGGACTTCGACGCCGCCTTCTTTGGGATGTCGCCGCGCGAAGCGCTGGCCACCGACCCGCAGCAGCGGCTGCTGCTGGAATGCTCGTGGGAGGCCCTCGAACGCGCGGGCATCGACCCGGCCTCGCTGCGCGGCTCCCGCACCGGCGTGTTCCTCGGCCTGATGTACCACGACTACGGCACCCGCTGGGGATCCGCGGCGCCCGAGGAACTCGCTGGCTACCTGGGCAACGGCAGCGCGGGCAGCGTGGCCTCGGGCCGCGTCTCCTACACGTTTGGCCTGGAGGGTCCCGCCGTGACGGTGGACACCGCCTGCTCCTCGTCGCTGGTGGCGCTGCACCTGGCGGCGCAGGCGATCCGGCTGGGCGAGTGCTCCCTGGCCCTGGTGGCCGGCTCCACGGTGCTGGCCAGCCCGGAGGTGTTCGTCGAGTTCTCCCGGCAGAACGGGCTCGCGCCCGACGGCCGGTGCAAGTCCTTTGCCGGCGCCGCCGACGGCGTCGGCTGGGCCGAGGGCGTCGGGGTCCTGGTGGTGGAGCGGCTGTCCGATGCACGCCGCCACGGCCACCCGGTGTTGGCGGTGGTGCGGGGTTCGGCGGTGAATCAGGATGGCGCGAGCAGCGGTCTGACGGCGCCGAATGGTCCGTCGCAGCAGCGGGTGATCCGGGCGGCGCTCGCCTCGGCGGGCGTGCCGGCGTCGAGCGTGGACGTGGTTGATGCGCACGGGACCGGGACTCGGCTGGGTGATCCGATCGAGGCGCAGGCGTTGCTCGCCGTGTATGGGCAGGGTCGGGAGCGGGCGCTGTTGTTGGGGTCGGTGAAGTCGAACATCGGGCACACGCAGGCCGC